>WRCR01000025.1 GCA_009783865.1 Planctomycetaceae bacterium
AACACGCCGTAATTTTTTGAAGAAAGCCGGCAGCGGCGTTCTGGGGACATCATTGCTGCTGAACGGCTTGCGAGTCCATGCAGCAGAGTCAAACGTCATTAACATTGCCCTTGTCGGCTGCGGCGGACGCGGAGGCGGTGCCGTGAACGATGCTATGAATCCCGCTACGGGACCAACGAAACTTGTTGCAACGGCGGATGTATTTCAAGACCGCGTCGTCAATATGACGAAGGCACTCAACGAGAAACTCGGCGACCGCGCCGGTGTGCCGCCGGAACGAACTTTTCACGGCTTCGATGCCTACAAGAAAGCAATCGATTGTTTGCGTCCCGGCGATGTCGTGCTGCTTGCAACACCGCCGGTGTTCAGACCGCTGCATGTTGAATATGCCGTCAGCAAAGACGTTCACATTTTCATGGAAAAGCCATTTGCAACGGATTCTCCCGGTACACGCCGTCTTCAAGCGGCTGTCAAAGCGGCAGAAGCGAAAAACCTGAAAGTCGCCTGCGGACTTATGTGGAGACATTGCGCCGCTCGTGAAGAGGCAATCAAACGGATTCACGACGGCGAAATCGGACAGTTAATTCAACTGCGCGGTTTCCGTATGCAGAACGCTGCCGGTCCGAGACCCCGGCGTGAAGACGAAACCGAAGTTGCGCATCAACTTCGCAATTTCCATTATTTCGATTGGGCTGGCGGCAATGTTATGATTGATTACATCATTCACAACATTGATGTCGCCTGCTGGGCGAAAAATGCGTGGCCTGTCAAAGCACTCGGTTTCGGCGGACGTTCAGTGCCGACTCTCGGCGGACAAATGTTCGATACCTGGTATGCCGAATTTGAATTCGCTGACGGTACGCATCTTGCCTCGCATTGTGCCACGCGGAATAATTGTTTCAATATGTACAGCGATTTTGCTTACGGAACGAAAGGTGCAGCCGTGTTGATGGACAACTTGGGACAGGCAAAGACGCGGCTGTATAAATCGCAATCGATGACTGCCGAAAATCAATACTGGGCATATCCAGAGCGGGAACCTAATCCGTATCAAGTCGAGCATAATTTATTGTTCGATGCGATTCGGAACGACAAGCCGTACAATGAGGGTTATCGGGCTTGTGAGGCGAACTTTGCTTCGCTGCTTGCGCGGGCGGCTATCAACTCCGGTCAGATTGTGACTTGGGACGAAATCGTGAAGTCGGAATTGAAACTCTCGGACATCGATTCACTGGCGTTTGATTCCGAAGCACCGGTTAAGCGAAACGCCGATGGTTCGTACCCTTATGCAATAGCAGGAAAAACGGCTGCATTTTAGAATGAGCGGCGGGGTTACCCCCGCCGGGCGCAGTTCCACCGGCGGGCGTAAGCCCGCCGCTCTTGTTACCTCTCACCACTTGGTTTCTGCATGTTGCAACGCTGCACAGAATAGAATATAATGCACAAAGTTTGTTAAATTTACCTGCTTCGTTGAAGCGGGGGCTAAACAGAATTGTTATCATGAAAATCGGTGTCTTTACCTGCTGGTGCGGCGAAAATATCGCCCGAACCGTTGATTGCCAAAAAGTTGCGGACGAAGCCGGAAAATTGCCCGGCGTATATTGCTCCGAAAATTATAAGTACATGTGCAGCGAACCCGGTCAGCAACTCATCGCCAACCGTATCAAAGAACTCGGTTTGACTGCTGTTGTCGTTGCGTCTTGCTCACCGCACATGCACCTCAAGACATTTCGCAAAGCAGCCGAAAATGCCGGTATAAATCCTTTTCTTGTCGAAATGGCAAATATCCGTGAACACTGTTCGTGGGTTCATTCCAACAAAGAAGAAGCAACCGCCAAAGCAATCGATTTGATTCGCATGTCAGTCGAAAAAGTGAAACACAATCACGCACTTGTGCCGATTGAAATTCCTGTCACGAAACGGGCTATGGTCATCGGTGCCGGCGTTGCCGGTATTCAGGCAGCACTCGATATTGCGTCCGCCGGTATCGAAGTCGTTCTCGTTGAGAGGACTTCGTCAGTCGGCGGAAAAATGGCGGGCTTGTCCGAGACCTTTCCCACACTGGACTGTTCGCAGTGTATTTTAACGCCCCGAATGGTCGAAACAGGACAGCACCAGAACATCAAACTTTTGACTTATTCCGAAGTGGAAGCCGTTGAAGGATATGTCGGAAACTTCAAAGTGAAAATCCGCAAGAAAGCAAAATACGTTGACCATACAAAATGTACCGGTTGCGGAGCATGCTGGCAAAAATGCCCACAAAAGAAAATTCCGAATGATTTCGATTATGGTCTCGGCAGCCGCACAGCGATTTACATTCCGTTTCCGCAAGCGGTTCCCAGCAAGCCCGTTATTGATACGGAACACTGCACGAAATTGAAGACCGGTAAATGCGGAATCTGCGAAAAAACCTGTGTTGCCGGTGCTATCAAGTATGACGACCAAGACGAAGTTATTACAGAAGAAGTCGGCGCAATAATTGTCGCAACTGGCTATGAACTGTATTCAATTTCTTCAAACTCTTCATTCTCAAAAGAGGCAGGGGCTTCAGCCCCCGCAAAAAAGAAAGCCCCCGCAGGATACGGCGAATACGGCTACGGCAAATACCCCGATGTCATTGACGGTTTGCAATTCGAGCGTTTGATTTCCGCATCGGGTCCCCACAACGGTGAGCCGAAGCGTCCTTCCGACGGAAAGATACCGCAGAAAATCGTGTTTATCAAATGTGTCGGCTCGCGGGACAACGCCAAAGGTCTTGCGTATTGCTCCAAAATCTGCTGCATGTACACGGCGAAACACACGATGCTCTACAAGCACAAGGTTCACAACGGCGAAGCACATGTCTTTTACATGGACATTCGCAGCGGCGGAAAAAAGTATGACGAGTTCGTGCGGCGGGCGATTGAACAAGACGGCGCAATCTATCATCGCGGACGGGTCAGCAAAATCACGCAGGAATTCCGCTATGTCGAGAAACAAGATGATGGTTCGGTAAAACAAAGCGACCCGTATTATGTTGTTCGGGGAATGGATACACTGTCCGGCAGACCGGTTACTATTGAAGCGGACATGGTCGTGTTAGCAACTGCAATGAGTGCGACCGAAGGAACAGAACGGTTAGCGCAGAAACTTGGGGTCGGATATGATGAATACGGTTTCTTGACGGAGTCGCATCCGAAGTTGCGTCCGGTTGAAACAAATTCGGCGGGAGTATTTCTTTGCGGAGCGTGTCAGGCACCGAAGGATATACCGGAAGCGGTTGCGCAGGCATCGGCAGCGGCGGGAAAGGTGATGATAATGTTGAGTCAGCCGAAGTTGACCCGCGACCCCGAGATCGCAAACGTGGACGAAAACCGCTGTGTTGCGTGTTTTGCCTGCGGGCGTTCTTGTCCTTACAATGCGATTGATAGATTGGAAATCAAAGACCGCAGAGGTAATTTCGTGAAATGGACGGCGAGAGTCAATCCGGGCTTATGTATGGGCTGCGGCACCTGCGTTTCGGTCTGTCCTAGCAAGTGCATTGACTTAGAGGGTTTCACTGAACAGCAGATTTACGCCGAAATCGAGAGTTTGGGGTGATAAAATGGAAGATACTCCGACAAATGATTCCTACCATTCCCTTGCCAAAAAACGGCTTGCGCACGGATTGCGAAACATCATCACTGGACAAACTATTGCTTTATATGTTTTAGCACTAGGTGCTTTGTTTTTTTGTATTGCCGCAATTTTCAAATGGGAAGAACTCGCTTCGCTTGGTTTATTTCTTATCGCTTGTTGGTTCGTCGCATCTGGCATATTGGCTACAATAGGGTATATCAGGATTTCGAATGCTTCTGGATATCTCCCATTTTCGGTACGGCTCTGCGCTTCCAATCACATTTTTATTCCCAGCCTTTTCCTTCTTCTGGTTGCGCTGTCGCCCATATCGGACATTATTCTTGTGTCGATATTTTCCCTCGTTTTCATCCTTCATGGTATCATACCGCAATTTTTCATCGCCCGTTGGTTGGCAAAGGAAACGGAAGATGGTTCAATGGAGCAATTTAACATTTCGGAGAATTTTCCATGCCGGAACCAGCATCGTTTTACCAAACAACAGATTTATGCGCAGATTAAAAGTTTAAGTTATGGTAATGTTCAAAGCGGTTTGTCCTCATTGTTCTGCGGAGTATTTGCTCAACGATTCGCTGCTGGGTAAAACGGCGCATTGCAAGCAGTGCCGTCAAATTTTTACTCTGACGGCAGACGACACCGCTACCAGTGTTCCGAAACAGGTTGGAAAAGGTGCCCGGCATGATTCCGGTTTTGAAATTAGTTCCTTGTCAGAATCTAATTCACTCGACAAGATAAAAAACAGCGGACAGATTCCGTCGAAACCGAAAAGTTCTAAACGGGTTCCGGCAGAGTCCGGCGTATGGAATATCGGCGATATTATTCTCGGAATGTACGAAGTCAAAGAACTTGCACCGGGCGTTCCGTTTGCCGAAGGTGGTGTCGGGGTAGTTCACCGCGTGCGTCACCGCGAATGGGACAGAGACCTTGCGGTAAAAAGTCCCAAGCCGCAGATTTTTCAAACAGAAAGCGGCAAACAGAGTTATGAAAAAGAAGCACAGACGTGGATAGAACTTGGTCTGCATCCGAATATCGTGACTTGTTATCTCGTCCGCCGCATCGGAAATATACCGCGACTGTTCGCCGAATTTGTCGGCGATGGTTCGCTCCGCGATTGGATTAAAGACGGTCGTCTTTATAAAGGCGGAAGAGAAACGGCACTGCTTCGGATATTGAACATAGCCGTTCAGTTTGCATGGGGATTGGAACACGCTCATTCACAGAAACTTCTTCATCTCGATATTAAACCGGCAAACGTGATGATGTCGGGACAAACTCCAAAGGTTACCGACTTTGGTCTTGCACGCGGCTCGGCAGAAAATCATGACAGTGATGCGGCGGTTCTATCTGGTGAAGCAAGTGCCAGCGGAATGACACCGGGGTATTGTTCACCGGAACAATACCTTGCTTTCATGTACATGCAGCGTAAAGAATACGGCAATGTACCGGCTATCACTGTGCAGTCCGACATTTGGTCTTGGGCGGTCAGCGTTCTGGCGATGTTTCACGGAAGACCGCCCTGCAAAAAAGGCGGACAAACTGCCCGCAAGGTCTTCGAACAGTATCTGAAGATACCGCCGGATAACGACCGCCCCGGTATGCCGGAAGGATTGGTCGATGTAATGCGGCATTGTTTTGAAGAAGAACCGGAAAACAGACCTGATTCTATTGCCGAGGTTGCGGATAAACTCGCTGCAATTTACGAAGAAACCGCCGGTGTACCGTTTCCGCTTGCGCGTCCGGCAAGTGCAACTTGGACACCGGAAAGCATCAATAATCGCGCCGCCTCGATGCTTGACCTTGGGAAACCGGATGAAGCAATTAAACTTTTGAACGAAGCCGCACGGATCTTGCCGTGGCATCCCGAAGTGACATATAATCAAACGCTGCTGGCGTGGCGTTCCGGTCAACTAACCGATTTGGAAGCCGTTGAGCGGCTTGAAACGCTTGTTAAAACAAGACCGCAGTCAGCCGAAGCGTTGTATGCACTCGGTTTGGCACAGCGCGAACGCGGCAATTTGCAGAACGCTTTGGATTCCTTCGAAGGAGCAGCCGCTCTGCAACCGCGGGAAGATTTCCGCCGAAGTATTTTCGCAACGGAAAAACTTGCTTCCAAGTCGTCTCGCTGCGTTGAACGAATCAATCTCGCTGCTGGCCTTGAAAACGGGATACTGCTGGACAACGCCGGTGAATTTATTCTTCTGCCGGCAAGTGACGGGGCTTTCACTCTTCGGGAAGCATTGACAGGAAAGACCGTCAACACTTTTATCTTGCCCAAGCCGGAACAGCAGAAACAAAATCCCCTACGCGCTGCCGTCAGCAGCGACTTGCTTTGGGAACTTCTGAACAGCAATTCGAGCGGCGAAGATGATGAACAATTTATTCTCAGACCAATCGGCTCATCTGGTGTTTCCCGCACATTCTATCCGGTCAAATGGAAACGCTATTTCAATGCCGGCGATACCGATAAAATTACAAAAAGCAATGACGACGATGAGATAATTACCGACACTGGCGTTCCATATATCGGCAAAGTAAAAGACAATTATGCCGTCATCTATGACAAGAAAACAAAAAAGATAATAACTCAACTGTTCGGTCATGAAGATGCCGTTTCCGCAATGGTTTTTAACGAGAACGGACATTTTGCATTAACCGGTTCAAAGGATAGAACGCTGCGGTTGTGGGAATTACCGTCTGGACGCTGTATTCGGACTTTTACCTCACTCGGCGGAGCGGTTGATGCGGTGCAGTTCTGCAAAAATTCCAATTTTGCTTTATCACTTATTGCCGGCGGTTCGATTCGTCTTTGGGACATATCGGTTTTATGCGGCAGCACATCGTTTCACGCGCCGCTGTTATTGTCCAACATTGCCAGTTCAGAAGAGGTTAGTCAGCAGCAGTCCGAAATCAATCAATGCTGCGTCAAAATTCGTGAGGCAGTGAAAAAATCAAACTTTGCCGATGCCGCTGATGTTTATAAAAAATTGAGTTCGATGAACGGCTGGGAGTCCGCCCGAAACCGGCTGGAAACAGAAGGAATTCTTGACGTTTTATCCCGAAAGACCGTTAGGACATCGCTGACCGATGTCCTTTGTACGCAAAGTTTTACGGGACACCATGATGTTATAACATCTGCGGTTCTTTCTTTGGACGGAAATCTCGCCGCCACTGCCGGTCGTGATAATACAATCCGAATCTGGAATCTTGCCGAGAGAAAGTGTGCCGCTGTTCTCGAAGGTCATTATGATTGGGTGCGCAGTATTGCTTTGACAATGGATGCCAAGTTTATCGTTTCCGGCAGTTGGGATATGAGCGTCCGTATCTGGAACATTCGTGCCGGAAAGGAAGTTAAAAGGTTTGACGAAAAAATAAAGTCCCTCACGAAAATCACTTTGAATCCGCAGGGAAGAATCGTTGCTATCGCAAACGGACAAGGGGCGATTATTCTCTGGGATGTTTTGAACGAAAACATCATTGGAAGATTTCTTGCTCACAACGGCAGTGTGAATTCAATTCGCTTCAGCCGCAACGGACATTACTTTGCTACCGGCGGTGATGACAATAAGGTCTGCGTCTGGAGAGCCGACAGAAAAAGCGGCGAACTGATTCGGACAATTACCGCTCATAATGCGCCGGTGACGGAAGCCGTTCTTTCAACGGATTTGAGTACGCTTATCTCGGCGGACAGAGAAGGCAAAATTGTCGTTTGGGATTTACTTAATAACAAATTGAAGTTTAACTTACAAGGACATTTTGGTGATGTTACCGGACTTGAGTTGTTAGCAAACGAGCAGTTTTTTCTTTCCGCATCGAAAGATAAAAAACTGCGTTTCGAGGGAATTACGAATCGGTCTGTTCAGAGAATCGTTGAAGGTCATCCTGCGCCGGTACTTTGCCTTGCGGCGGACATTCCCGGCAAACGCTGCATAACGGGCAGTGAAGATGCGGTTGTCCGCGTTTGGGATTTATATTGGGACTATGATTATAAGGGACAAACGGCGGTTACACTGCAAGCGGAGAAAACGTTGAAGACGCTGTTGTCGCTTTATTCACCGGATGCTTCGGCAAAAGATAAACCGAAGGTTGACGAAACTATCTTGAAACGAATCTTTCTTGAAATGGAATACCGCGGCTACGGTACGATTCCGCAGGAAAAACTACATAGTGCTGTTCAGGATATTATCGAACATTGGAACGGCACACAATCGCTGATCTCTGATTAGCGCGAATTCAGCGCGCCGGAGTACCGGCTAAATTATGGTTCCAAAATCCATATCCGCACACTGCCGTCATTGCTTGCTGTAACGACTCGCTTTCCATCCGGTGAAAATGTAACAGAACTGACCTTCGGATCGTAGGAAACAAGCGAAACCATATAGAGACCAACATTAGCACGGCTGTCTGGGTTTCCTTGCAATGTGTATAATTTCTTTCCCGATTCGGCATCCCAAATTATGGCGGTGTGCTTTGTGCCTCCCGTAACTATTTTTGTTCCGTCCGGTGAAAAAACTATAAAACCCTCCGCCCCCTTCAATGTTTTCAATTCTTTTCCTGACTCTACATCCCAAATGCGGGCAATAGAATCAGCCCAGCCGTTGGGACCACTGACTGTAAGAATTTTCTTGCTGTCCGGCGAAAAAACGGCATCATTGATGCCGCCTAACTGTTCAGACAACTTGTGCAATTCCTTTCCCGTTTTGACATCCCAAATGCGGGCGGTCTTGTCCTCGATATTCATAACAATTTTTTTTCCATCCTGCGAAAAGGTACCGCGGTAGACCGAAAAGTTCGGCACTGCCAACCGGTGCAATTCTATGCCCAATTCGGCATCCCAAATTCTTGCGGTCAGCATATCTTCGGAGGACCAAATCTCTGTAACAATTTTCTTTCCGTCCGGTGAAAAGAAAGCACCGGAAACACTATTACCCTCTGCCTCTCTAACTCGCAAGGTTAACAATTTTTCACCCGACTCGGTATCCAAAATTTGGGCGTTTCTATGGGTGATAACCATTCTCTTCCTGTCCGGTGAAAAAGCATCGGACTGGATTGATTGGTGAGATATTCCCAACTTTTTCAATTCCTTTCCAAAATTAGCACTGCCGGACTCGGCATCCCAAATGCGGATGGTGTCGTCCCAACTTGACGTAATAATTTTCTTTCCGTCCGGTGTATAGACGGCAAATGATACCCAAGCAGTGTGTCCTTTGAGTTCAACGAAAGGCACCTCCGCCGCTTGTAAGCATCCAAAGGACATCAGCAAAACCATTGCTGCACAAAAAAAGTGTTTCATGGGGATACTCCTGTTAATATTCGCAATTTCGCTATTGCGGTGTTGTACTTTTGATAACGTTCAGCGCGCCGGTCGGACACATTGCTGCCGCTTCCTCAGCGGAGTTTTGCAAGGCAGCATCCAGCGGATGAGCAAACGGAACGCCTACTTTCACGTCGTATCCGCGTCCAATAAACGATAAGCCCGTCTCTTCGCCGTTCTTCTCCGCAACGGCAATACAAACACCGCAGCGGATACACTTTTCCATCTCGAACACTATCTTGCCGCTGATTATCGGCGGTACTGTTGCCGGCTGCTGCGAAAAACGTCTTGGACTCGCATTATACAAAGTACAATAACGCAGCAGTGAACATTTATCCTTGCCGAGACAATCGCAGTGAAGACACCGGTTTGCCTGTTTAACGATTTCGCAGTCCGTTTCAGTGATTCCTTCCGCTTCCCTTAATTTACTGGCAGTATTTTCCAGTGTTTGCAGCGTTTCCTTTGACGGTTTATTACGTTTTACTGACCACTTCATTTTCACTGCCGCCTGCGGAGTTGCTTGTAAAGTTGATTGCGAGGATGAAACATCACGCAGCATTAATTCACTAATCAATCGGCTGATGCTAACTGCGCTGTCAAGTCCATTGCGGCGGCAGACCGTCTCACAGGGCTTTCGGCAATTAGCGCAGTCAACCGATGATGCAAATTGCTTAATTATTTCCAACGCTTCGGTGAAATCATTCCGCTGAATTGCCCGCAGCACTTTCGGTATGTCCAGACCGGCAGGACACGCTAGTTGACACGGTGCGGCGCAATCGCCGTAATGTTCACTCAAGAGCAGTTCCAATGCTGTCTTTCGGAGTTGTTTAACTTCATCGGTCTCGCTTTCGACGACCATACCGTCTTCCGCTTTCGATGCGCAGGATGGTACGAACCGTTTTCCGTCAAGTTTAACGAGACAAACCTGACACGAAGCAGGAGTGATCCGGCAATTATTCCGCTCCCGAAAACAAAGCACAGGAATATCAATACCGGCAGAGCGGGCAGCATCGAGTATCGTCTGTCTGCTTGTGAAAGGTATCAGTTGATTATCTATTGTGATTTTCATTATTGCTGTGTTGTTTCTTCTTCCACCGGTTCCTGAGCGAACCATCGGACTAAACGGCAAATCATCGGTCTTTGTTCCGCATCTAAATTTTGCCGGACGGTTACCGCTAATTCAAGCAGACCATATTCGTCAATTTCCGTGACCTCCAGCGTGTAAAGCCACAGCGCGTCGTTTCCAATGCCGACAGCGTTGGTATCAATAACTTCGTCTGATGATGTTCTGCCGACTGCCATCACGGGCTGGTCGACAACGGATTCCATTTCGATGATGCCTAATCGGACTTTCGCCATGATGCTTTCGGCGAGCAGTTCCGCCTGAACTAAATCCTTTGCTTCCCTTGCGTTGCGGTAAGCGTTTCGCGACAATTCCCCCAGAGCGGCAACGCAGCCGCCGAGAATTATCAGCGCGATAATAATTTCAAGTATGGTAAAACTGCGGCGGGGGGTCATAGTAATTCAAAGTTCAAAAACTCAAGCGGTCGCACGGAAGCCATTTCCAAAGCGTCAGTATAAGACAGCCAGCCGTTCATTACAAGTGTTTGAACGATTTGTTTCAACGACATCGCAGAGCCCGCAAGCAGCCGGTTGTCGTGTTCGAGATGAAGTTGCCCCTGTTCCGTTAAAATAACATCTCCGCCGATGTGCGTTTGATATTTTCCCGGTTTCATTCCGGCAAACTTTGTGCTGTCGCTGACAAGAAACGCTTTTTTGCCTTTGACTTTGAGAACCGTCTGAAACACTTCGCGGGGCAGATGAAAACCGTCTCCGATGAGCGAAACCGCCAAGCGGTCATCGGCAAGTTGCGACCAAATCGGATTAGGATGCCGCGGCAGCATCGGCTGAATCCCATTGCCGAGATGAGTCGATAAGTCCGCACCGGCATCAACAACTTCCTCGATTTGTTCTTGCGTTGCCGAAGTATGACCGATAGCCGGATGAATACCTAGCAAACGAAGTTGTTCCGTGAAAATAGCGGCGTTGTCCCATTCCGGCGAAAATGTAACGATGCGGATTTTGCCGTCGGTTTTATCTTGCAGTTGTTTAACGAAATCAATGGACGGCGGACGAATAAACTCCGGCGGATGCGCTCCGCGTGCGCCGTCTTGCGGTGAGATGAAAGGTCCTTCAAGATGCAAGCCGAGAATCTTTGCTCCGCAGGAATCATCGGCAGATAAAATTACCGCTGCCAGTGCTTCGATGTTCTCGAAAGAGTTGGTTATCAAGGTCGGCAGGAAACCGGCAACATCTTCGTCGGCGAGAAGTTTACAGGCAGTTTCGACATCGGCTTTGCTCAACAAAACATCGTTGAAGTCAACTCCGCCGAAGCCGTTGACTTGCAAATCAATAAGACCGGTAATTTCTGTTGTTTCCATATCTACTCCGGTCTCTTAAAATCCCTCAACGGATGTCTTCGGTCTTGCAACGGCAATTCAATCGTCGTCTTGGCAAGGTGCGAAGTATACACAGCGTAAATCATTTCCAATGCCGAGCGGGCATCATAAATGTTCGTTATCGGCTGCCGGTCTTCCAAAATACACTGCATCAAATCCCAGAAAGCATAACGTCCCGCCTCAACAAATATCGGCGAACCGGAAAAGACCAGCGGTTCAGCCCCCGGTACAGAACGGAACTCTTCCAGCGGAATGTCTTCATGGAAGTTAATGTTTTCCGGCGAATTAGGATAATGTTCAAATCGCAGTGCCTGCGCCGCACTAGTTCCATCGGCAAACCGCGATGACAAGGTACCGGTACTTCCCGTTACCAATACTCCGAATTGATTTGCGTTTCCCTTATACAAATTCAACCGGCTGTCAAAGGTTCCGCGCACACCGCCGGGAAAACGAAATGTTGCGAAAATCTCATCGCCGGCAGCAGGTCCGACATCTTCCACCGTCTTATTCAGTTCCGGTCCAACAAACGGTTCACCCTTTGTCCGCACATCGGCAGTGACCGTTTCAGGAACTCCAAAAAGGAAAATCATTAAATCGAATATGTGCGTTCCCAGTGTCATCATATCTTCTCCTCCGCCGCGGTGGTCGCTCTTTCCCCAGCCGTGAATCACCAGCGGTATTCCGATTTTGCCTTCTCCGATAAGTTTTTTCATCATGACAAACCGCAGCGCATTGCGGCAGGGATGCGCCATCGCAATCTTGATTTTCTTTTCTTCGGAGATTTTGACGATTTCGTCTGCTTCTTCCAGAAAAGCCGTGAGCGGTTTTTCGCAATAGACGTGACAGCCCTTCTCAGCAACCTGCCGAATCTGTTCAAGATGCGGACCCGGAAGACGTTCCGTCAAGATAACGATGTCCGGTTTCACGTCTTGCAGCATTGCGTCAATGGTCAGATAATGACGTTTTGCCTGCGTGGATTCCAATTTCTTTTCGATGTCCTTCGGATTGGAATCAACTAGCGCAGTAACTTCGATGTTAGGAATACCCCGAAAAGCGCGGTCTAAACCGTGACCGCCGAGACCGGGTTTTGCCGTATCCTTGACAATGGCAATTTTCCATTGCTTTGCCGATTCTTGTGCAAAGGCGGAAACACCGGCAAGCGCGGCGGTTGTCAATACGGTTGACGCAGTTAAAAAATCCCGACGGGTTGAGTATTTCATTTTGTTCTCCTTGTTAGTTGTACTAGCGCGAAAAAATTCTGCTCTGGACAGGACTCACACAATTCTATAGATTTTTTGTTTTTAGACAAGAGATACAAGATTTTTATAGTCCCATTTTAACAATTAGTGGTGAGTGACGAGACAGCACCGCAATCGAAAGATTGCGAAAAGATATTACGAACGGCGGGTGGTTAAATAAGAGCGGCGGGCTTACGCCCGCCGGTATTGGGCGAAAAAGGTCTCTTGGCAGTTCCACCGGCGGGGACTTTAGTCCCCGCTACGGTTCGTTGAACCGTCCGCTAAACGAACTGCATGAAAAAATCGCAGGATTAAAATCCTTGCTAACATAGTAATTTATCATCCTTGACATTTCTTTTAACGTACCTTACAATACTGTGATAAGTTTTGACAGAAAAATCAATAATACAATTCCAGGACATTATCGTAAATAAGAATGGAAACAGACCTCGTTCAACCGGACGGTTCTCTTGCGGAATCATTAAAAAAATACGGCATTGCGTTTTCCGCATCGAAAGTCCGCAAGTTAGATGAATACTGCCAGCTTCTTTGGGATTGGAATACACGTTTGAATCTAACCCGTCATACGGATTATGATAAGTTCGTTTCCCGCGATATAGTCGACTGCATGGCGTTGTCCGAATTCCTGCGTGAAAAAGAACGTGTTCTCGATGTCGGAACCGGCGGCGGCGTACCGGGAGTCGTGCTGGCAATCTTGCGTCCCGATTTGCAAATCGAACTCTGCGATTCCACCGGCAAAAAAACAACGGCAGTCAGCGAAATACTGCGGGAATTGAAAATTAAATTGCCGGTCTATCATTCTAAAGCCGAGGCGGTTTTAGCAACACGAGGCAAAGGAACACGTTTTACTTCGCTGACAATTCGGGCGGTTTCCCGGCTGCCGCAACTCTTGCGAATGGCAGCACCGTATTGGACGATAATCGACCGGCTGCTGCTTGTCAAAGGTCCGAAATGGGTTGAGGAACGCGGCGAAGCGAGACATTATAATCTCGTCAACAAATTAGCACTGCGGATTCTCAAGACCTATCCGATGCCGCCCGATGAAAACGGCGTATCTGTAGACAGTGTTATTCTGCAAGTTTGCCGAAAAGACGAAGTCGAAACGCTGGATAAAGTCATTGATGCTCATAAAATTGAAGAGCCGGAAGAAGAATATCAGCCGCGAAAGAAATATCACCGAAAGCGATGAGATACGGAATTTACGGCGGGGCATTCGACCCGCTCCATTGGGGACATCTGTTGTTAGCGGAGACCTGTTTGCGGCAGGCGAAACTTGAACGTATAATTTTCGTGCCGACTGGTATGTCGCCGCACCGCCGCGATAAACATTCTTACGATGCTCCCGCCGAAGACAGATCCGCAATGCTGCAAGAAGCCGTTGCCGGTTATGAAGAATTCGTAGTCAGCGATTTTGAAGTCAACCGCAAGCAGACAAGTTATACGGTTGAAACGCTGCGGCATTTTTCGGAGACCTTGGAATCGCCGGAGTTGTTTCTGCTGGTCGGAGCGGATATGTTTTCGGACTTGCCGAACTGGTACAAGGCGGACGAGATTTGCCGTCTAGTGATTCCTCTTGCGGTTTGCCGACCGGGTTATCCGCAGCCGGACTATACAATGTTGAAACCACTGATTTCGGAAAAACGTGAGCGGCAAATTGCAGCGCAGCCGCTTATTCAAATGCCGCTTATCGGCTTATCTTCTACGGCAATACGAAAAAATATTGCGGAAGGAAAAAGCATTCGGTTTCAGGTACCGGAGTGCGTTGAAAAATATATTGTGGAACATGATTTATATCGAAAACCGGCATCGGAATTGTAATCTACATCGAGTTGACATCTTTTTTCAACCGTTCTTCGGCGGTACTCAAACGGGAATAGACCGGCAGTAATTCAAACGCATTAACCGCTTGCCGTTCCTGCTTTTCTAATAAAGAGTTTGCAAGTTGTCCGGCAACGGACGCTTTGGGAAACCAAAATTCTTGAGCGGCAGCATTCACTTCCGGCGGCAGTTTTGCGGCATATTTTTCCAAAGCGGGTCCGGTAAAACATAAGTCCGCCCAGTCCCGCGGCTGCCATTTCTCAAACGGAAGCAATTCAAAACCGCCATCGTAGTGTTCGTTCCGTATTGCTTCATACCGCTTTTCATCTTTGTGCAGGAAATAATCCTGCCGGACAATTTCGCCGCGCTGGGCATCGACTCCAACGGTCAGATACTTCGGCGGATTTTCGAGTTCCAGCATACCGGCTGCAACCGTTTCAAATGTATTGACGGGAATTATTTTAGCACCAACGGAATACGCAAACAGTTTTGCGGCGGTAATGCCGACACGCAGTCCGGTAAATGAACCGGGACCAATCACTGCCGCTATAACATAGACATCCTGCGGTTCGATGTTCGTTTCCCGAAAGATTGTGCACATTGCCGGAAACAAGGCCTGCGCACTGCGTCTGTCGTGCGGCAAACGGGATTCCGAAAGAATCCGGTCGCCATCAAGCAGCGCAACGCTGCCATATTTCTCGGTCGTTTCAATCGCAAAAATCAAGGTCATGATGCAGATTATAAATTGAAAGTTACTCTTACAACCCCGGCACTACAAGTTTGAGCGGCAGCACCGGATGTTCGACCATTTGAAAATCAACATCGTATATGTTGCGTAAATGTTCCGTCTCCATCAAGTATTGCGGACTGCCGTTAAAAACAATTTTCCCCGCCGATATTGCTATAACGTGAGTTGCGTCCAGCACCGCCCGATTGACATCGTGAGTCACTTCGATTATTGTTTTGCCGTGTTCCTGATTCAAGGAGCGGAGCAAACGTCCGATTTCACTTTGATGTTTATAATCGAGATACGTTGTCGGTTCATCAAGGAGCAGAATATCCGCCTGCTGTGTTAAAGCCGTTGCTAATTGTACCTTTTGCAATTCGCCGCCGCTCAATGTATCGATAGTGCGTTCCGCAAGATGGGCGATACTCATCATCTCCAGCGATTGTTCGACAATACTCCGGTCTTCTTCCGAAACCGGAGAAAGCGGTTTGAGATGCGGATAGCGTCCCATTTCAGTCATTTGCCGGACAGTGAAACCGAAGACCGCCGGCGGACTCTGTTGAACAAAAGCAGCCCGGCGCGCAAAATGTTTGCTTTCCCATTGCCGCAGCGGAATGCTGTCGAAAAGAATCTGTCCCGTCCAATCGGTCAGCAAGCGACCGAGACATTTCAACAGTGTCGACTTACCCGCTCCATTGGGACCAATCACCGCAAGATATTCGCCTTGTTTGACGGAAAGTGAGACATCGCCGAGCAGCGTTTTTCTTTGGTTTCCCTTTCCGCGGCTGATACTTAATTGCGAAACAGAAAAGAGCATTTTAATAATAATTGCGGATGGTTATGGAAGAATCTCGCGGTGATAAACTCGAACTACTCCAAAGCCGCATTGCTGATACAGTTTAACGGCTGGATAATTCTCGGCAGTACATTCCAGCGTAACTTTCAGACAGCCGATACTTCGAAAACCATGTAATGACGAAAGAACTAAAGCACGACCGATGCCTTTTCTGCGAAATTCCGGCAACACGGCAACGTTTTGTATTGCTCCGGTTTCAAGCGAATGTCTCATACCTTGAATGCCGGCGATGTGTTGCAGCAGTCCGCTTTCGGTGTTCTCTTCGCCGGAATAACCGATTAAAAACGTTGCGGCTGGCAAGAAGGACGACGAGGCGGCAACTGCCTGCATCAAGGATAAACAGCGTTTGTTATCTCGAAATGTCGGAAAAATTGCTCCATCTGTATCGTTGTGAAAACTTTGATAGATAAGTTCGGCGTGTGGTTGGATATGCGAAACATCCCAATGCAAAACGCAGAATCCGGTCGGCAATTCCGGTTTGGGAAGCAGTGTTTTCTCGAAGTCGAAACACATCTGGTAACGTTTTACATACTGGGTTGACACGGCAATGAAAATGAAACAACTCTATTAAAATGATAATATCGTATTATAACCAATTTATGTGAAATTTAAATTTCTGATTGACAGCAACAGACCGTCTGCTTCACCGTTTCTTCTTTTTACCTTTTTTCGTATCTTTCTTTGATGCCTCTACCGTCTTATTGTCAGCCGCCCGTTCAAGGATTTCCCTCGTCATTCTTCTGAAAAAACCTTCCTCTTTCGCAGCGGTTGGTGTTTCCTGTCCCTTTCGTTTTCCTTGCTTTGCTTTTTCCAGCACGACTTCTTGCACCGCACCGTCTGTCTTTGCAGGTTCAACCTTTGGAATAAAACGCCGCTCTCCTAGTCCCCAAAGTGTTGACGCAATAAAATAAATACACAAGCCGCTGGGGACTTTGAAAAACATGAAGCCCATGAAAATCATCATGTATTGCATCATTTTCCGCTGCATCCGCTGCATCTTCATCTGCTCGTCTTCTTCCTGACCCGGAAGCGGCGGCGGAAGCGGCGGAAGCATAATATGCTGCTGTATTATGAAAAGGGCAATCGTCACCAACGGCAGGATATTAAAATACGGTCCCAGTGAAAACATTCCTTGTCCGGTATTGAAAGAAGTCCATCCGGTGGAAGTCCAAAATGAACTCCAATCGAAAAGCATATCCGGCGCAGAAAGGTCGCTGCACCAGCGGATAGAAGACGAAAACATCGGCGTTCCGTAAAGACCGGCATCTATCGTCAACGCCTTGTAAAGTCCGACGAAAATCGGTATCTGAATAAATATCGGCAGACAGCCGCTAGCCGGATTATAATTATGTTTCTTGAACAACTCACGCTGCGCTTGCGACCGCGCCTGCATATCGTCCTTGTATTTTGCCGCCAATGCCTGCAATTCCGGCTGAATCTGCTGCATCTTAATTGCACCTTTTGCCTGTTTAATGCTGATGGGAAACATCAACAGCCGTACGCAAATTGTCAGCAAAATAATCGCCGCCGCATAATTCAATCCGAATGAATGAAAGAAATGCAAAATACCGAGCAGCGGACGCGCAATGAACCAGAACCAGCCGTAGGCAATAGTTTCACCCAAATTGTAGTGCGCCAATATCCGTGTATCTTTCGGACCGGCAAATACAGAATAACTATGCGACAGTGTCTCATTCGGCTGAAGTGTTGTTTCCCGACTCAAAAGCCGAAAAGAAACGTTTGTCAAACAATACCAAGCAGTATTTCTTTC
>WRCR01000026.1 GCA_009783865.1 Planctomycetaceae bacterium
CTATGAAAGTACCGAAAGCAAGATGCCGAAACAGTTCCGTACTGCTTCCGATTTGCACCTTTCTCTGTAAAGTTCCCGCCGAAAATGCTGGTCTCTGAACGAGAAGCGGAAAACGCGGCTTAACCGGCGAAGGTTTCGATGTTTGCGAAGCGGTTTGTGAAGACAATATCGCCTTCATATTCGGAGCGGATGCCCAGCGGTATTTATCGGCTTCAAACTCACCGGACGAAGGATTCTCCGCGGCGTTATCCCAAATATCTTCATACCATCGGGTTTTCCCGCTGTTTGGATTTTCATCTTGTATTTCGGGTATTGGTATTGCAGCGTTATGTTCAGTGAAATTTTCCGCAACTGGAACGGATTCCCAGCGTCCTATACCAACGACATCGTCCTTCGGAAAAACCGCAAAGAAGGAACGCAGTAAATCCCAGCCGGTACGATTTAAGCCGTTCTTTTCCTTTTTATCTTTTTCCGAAGAATAAGAAAAAATGAGCGACAAGGGACCAGTCAGCAGCGTAACCAAAGCAATTCTGACCAGACGACCGTGGTCTTGCCGGGCGGAGATTTCGTCTTTCAAAGAACCAACAAACGTGTCAACAAAGGAATGTGACCGATAGTATCTGTTTTCCTGCAACAATAGAATAAGGACAAAGGCGAAAACACAGGCAAAGGTGTACACTATCAACAGCAGTCCGAAAAGCAGTCCCTGCTGCATTGCCGACGCAACAAGAACCTGCAAAAGCGAAATGAGAAGTATCTGCCAGCAAAACCGCGGTGCTTTTTCACGAAACAAGAGTACCATTTCCACGAAAACCAAGGTTCGGGCAATCGCAACCGCAAGGTCTTCGTTTTGATAATTGAAGATGTGCAGAACCGCATCTTGCAGCGTCAAACCGAGTATGAGCAAAATAAGTACGTTGACCGTCCAGTCGCCGAGTTGAATCCAGCGGCGCAAGTCGGTGACGTACATGCTGGCTGCCGCCGCAATGAACATCAAAACCGGCAGCACAAAGTCCTCTTGTCCCAGCCCAAGTAGAAAGGCGGATAAACAAGTGATAAAACAAAGTGCTGCTGCAAGGGAATAAGGAAGCCGCATACTTTCGTACTGTTTTTCTGTTTTTTACTGCATATTTTTCTGCATAAATTTTAGGGCATCCGCTGCGAGTTGTTCTTCGCTGACATACATTCTGCGCCATATTTTTGTGGCGGCGGCAAGTTTCGGCAATGCTTGTCCGAAGGCTTCGACAACAAGCCAGCCGCCGTAATTGATATCTTTCAAAGCGGCAAATGTTTCCAGCCAGCGCACGCCGCCTTGTCCCGGCGTAGAGCGGTCATTCTCCGAAATGTGAACGTGAAGCAAATGCTCTCCTGTTAAACGGATTGCATCAGCAACATTTTTTTCTTCGATGTTGCCGTGAAAAGTATCGTACATCATTCCGACGAAGGGGTGGTTCAATTCTTTCACGAATCGGACCCCGTCTGCCATGCAGTTTATGAAATATGCTTCGAAGCGGTTGAGTGCTTCGAAGCATATTTTGACATTGACTTTTTGGGCATGGTCTCCGATTTCTCTTGCGCCGTCTAATGCCCACTGCCATTCGTCTTTAGAAGGACTTGAGCCGGTAAAAACGCCGAGAGCGGAAAGACAGTTTCCTGCCATTTTTTCGCAACCGGCAGCGGCGCAGCAGTCGAGGATTCGTTTGTTTGTTTCGATTCCTTGCCGGCGGATTTTCGGGTCGGCAGAAATCATGTTGTCGTCCGGTCCGTAGGCGCAGGTTCCGCTGCGGAGAAATCCGAGTTCGTCCAGTTTTTTGCCCCATTTGGCGGCATTGGCAACGTCTTTGTCGAACATCGGCAGTTCAACAACGTCGTATCCGATTTTCCTTATTAAGTCCAATACGCTGAATTTATCGTCGGACAAGGTATCTGTCCAGAGCAAAAGGTTGATGCCGTATTTCATTGTCAGGTCTCCGGTTGAAGGATTTTGAGAGAGAATCGAAAAACATCGGAATAATTGTACCCGAAACAGGGAAAGAAATCAAGAATGACTGCCGTTGGAAAAAATACTCGATTATGTTATAATTAGAACGGTTTTTCACAATTCACTTATATATGAAAATAATCCTAAATGCACATCATACTTTTCGAGGACTCTCTGTCCCAGCAGTTGTTTCCGGCAACGATTGCCAGAGCGGCATTTGCCGTCAACATCGGCACCTACCGCCTTATTGACCTTGCTTACATGCTGTCGGACAATGTTGAGGTTATCGTCCGTCCTTATCTCAAGGACTTGGCTAACAAGGATTTTCCCAATCTATGGACACCGGAAAAAGGACATCGTTCTGAGCCGGTTCTTGTTCTCAATGCCCGCGCTGTGCCGCATATTTCGGTATTTGAACAGTTGAAACAGTTTATTAAGGAAGAGCGTACCGGCATCGTCTCTTCTCCTCACGGAATAGTATGCGCTCTGTTTTCCCGCCAAAATCCTTTTCCGAATGATTTGATAGGTTCGTCGCAACTTCTTGGCATCATTGACGATATGCATCTTCCGCCGATGGATTTGCAGATACCGACTTTGGAATACGCGCACGATATTATCCGGTATCAACTCCGCACAATAAACGACAACCTCAATTACCGTCTGAAAACCGGAGAATACAAAGAAATTGCAGACGGCGTTTTTTCTGCGGACGGAAAACCGCTGGGACAATTCTGCGTAACGGACAGCAGCGCGGGTCCCATTGTGCTGGAAACTGGTGTGAGCGTAGGACCGTACACATTCTTTCGGGGTCCCGTCTATGTCGGTGCCAAGACGAAAATCATCGAACACACTGCTCTCAAGGATGCGGTCTCGCTGGGAAGTACGACGAAAGTCGGCGGTGAAGTCGAGGCAACGGTAATTGAATCCTTTTCGAACAAACAGCATCATGGGTTCCTTGGACATAGTTATCTCGGCAGTTGGGTCAACCTCGGTGCCGGTACTTCAAACAGCGATTTGAAAAATACTTACGGTGAAGTGACGGTGGAGTATTCCAATCGGAAAGTCAAGACCGGTATGCAGTTTGTCGGCAGTATTATCGGCGATTACTCTAAAACGGCAATTAACACGGGTATATTTACTGGTAAGACCATTGGAGCATGCAGTATGGTGTACGGATTTGTCACCACCAATGTGCCGAGTTATGTGAATTACGCCCGTTCTTTCGGACAGGTGACGGAGACATCTGTTGAAACATTGGTACATACGCAGGCAAGAATGTTTTCGCGCCGCAATGTTGTACAGCGTCCTTGTGATATTCAACTTCTGCGGGATATTTACGAAATGACGAAGCACGAAAGACAACTGGCAAACGAACCGCTGTCGCTGTAAATTGTTCTGACCGCAAGTTTCGGCGACTGCCTGAATACCACCGCCAAAATTCCCTACTAAAGTTTTACACACCCGCAGGAACATTTAGAACAGTGCCGCTATGTAAAATCGCTGTAGATACGCTATAATAATACTGCCATGAGTGAAACACTATTTTCAATTCCGAAAGACCTGCTCGCCAAGTTGCACAATGCCAACTCCGAGGCGACTGTGCGCCAACTCGTCATGCAGCAACTCGACTGCGATGAGATTACGCTTGAAGAGGGGCGCACCGACGTTTATCACAAAAACGTACTGTTTGAATTCAAACACGATGTCGACTTGAGTCAGCCGGGCGGCGACCGCGCAAAAGTGCTGGCGCAAGCACTGTACTATTGCAACGCCCTTTACGTCGACGGACGAATTCAAGCCGACGGCACCGGTCGTGTTCCGCCCTACATCGTGTTGATTGACAAAGACGAATTCGTGTTTTATGAACGACAAGCAGTCGAACACATTTACAAGCAAAACGAACTCTTCCGTCAAGGCATTGCCTCTGCGCCGGATAACGCTGTCATCGAGTTATGTAAAAAGGTAGCACCGCTCAATTATATTTTTACTTCAACGCAGGAATTACTCGAAAAAGCACTCCGGCAACTGCGTTCCATGCTCACTACCGAAACCATGATCATGGAAGATGTTACGGAATACAGTTTCGATGCCGTTTATTCGCACTGGGGCAACGTGTTCAGCCAATTATTGAGTAAAAATGCGATGGGACAGGAGCGGTACGTTTGCGTTCAAGATTGTCATGAAAAAGGTAAAATCGTTCTGATTGAATCCGATTTAATCGGAAAGGAAACGATTAACGTTCATTTTACGGTCGACGACGAATTGATGATGATTCAACGTTGTCCAAAAAGTGAGTATGAAGGTTTTTGGCGGAATTGGAAACGCATCAAAGATGACAAAATCGTCAATGCCATTCTGAAAAAGATTTACGACACAGTCGACATGGAAGCCCGGCGCAAGAAGGGACAGTTTTACACACCTACAGAATTGGCAAGACACGGCTGGGCATATTTGGAAAAGGAATTGGGCAAAGAATTTTGGCTTGACGGCACTTGGCGGATTTGGGATTGTAGTTGCGGTGAAGGGGGATTGGCAATCGATGTTATTCCCCGGTCGGCACTGCAATACACGTATCTTTCGTCGCTTGATTCCGGCGAAGTGCATCACGTCCGGCAAATGCTGCCGATGTGCAAAAAAGTGTGGAAAATGGATTTTTTGAATACGCATGTCATAAATTTTCCTGAAGAAGTGTTGCGGGACATGGCAAACGAGCAGATTAAATGGCTGTTCTTTATCAATCCGCCTTATGGGGAAGGTTCAAGCGGAAAAGCAACATACGATACCAAGTGGTATAAAAAAAATGTATCGGTCTCGAACGTTAAAGACCAGATGAAAGGGCATAATCTTTCGATTGAAAGCAAGGAAAAGTATGCGCAGTTCCTTTTCCGCATCGAAAAGGAATTTAAGTGTAAATATGTGTTGGGCTGCTATACTACAATGAAAGCGTTTGTTTCAAAAGAGTATGCAAATCTGCGAAAATTTTGGCGACCGGTTTTTAAGAGGGGTTTAATTTGTTGTGCCAATAAGTGGCATCAAGGAAATGGGAATTTTCCGAGCGTTTTTTCGGTTTTTGATTGTCGGACCAAGGGACGCTGGGGAAAAATGGAATACGATATTTTGGAATACCGAAAAGGATACGCTAAAGGCGTTTTCAAAGGAAAGAAGAGTTTTGTGCAAGAAGACCCCAAACGCAGTTTTCGTCAATACTTTTTTCCAAAGGAGGGGTTGCCATGTGATGAATTAACTGTTGTACAAGCGAATGGATTAAAAACGTATGGCGGAAAGTCAACAATGAGCAATTATCGTCCAAAAGGGACGTGGGCATCCGCCGGTTTTATTTCGGCGTTTATGCGGCAACAGAATTTTTCGCGGATGGTCAGCGGCAACGTTATCGACAACTACGTTCCAATATTTATTAACAAAAGAAACTACAAAAAAGTATTATGTGGTTTGGGGCTCTATTGGAGTATCAAGCCGACATGGAAAAACAACGCTGATTTTCTTTCGGCACTGTCCCGAAACCTAAAACAGAGTGAAGAAGCCGATGCGATACTATATGCACTGGTTAGCACCCGCAACCGCACGACAACCGCCCGGTTAGAGGAAACTATAATTACCACTAAAAAGGGAAGGACTATCAACGGCGGCATCATTGTCGAAAACAAGTTAAATCTGTTTAACACAAAGTTGTTCGACTGGTCGGACTGTTCCGACATTGGAAAAGATGTACTGCGGTTGTACAAGCACTACCTCGACAACACGGTCAAGTGGAAGGAGCAGGATACCGTTCTCGGCAAAGGCGAATGGCTGGGATTGTATCAGTACCATCGTATCGTTCCAATACCGAAGGAATTGGTAAATGCTATTGAAAAACTGCGCCAAGCGGTTGAGCAGATTGCGCTGGAGGTTTGTTTTTAGGGTAAAGAACGCGGGAGGAACGCAAAGATTAGCAAAACCTGAAACTTGCAGCCGGACTTGGCAAAATGGAAATCAATCCGCCATCAATTCCTGCCTGCGAATCATTTCCATATCTTGTTCAACGCCGCAGCCGGTTGTCGTTAAGTAATCGCCGGTCATTAGCGAGTCCGCACCGGCGGCAAACAACTCCGTTTGTCTTTCGCCGAGCGTTTGCGGCCTGCCGCCGCAAAGACGCAACGCCGCTGACGGTAAAGCAATACGAAACAGTGCCGTTATGCGAAGTGCCTCTTCCGGCATCAGCGGCGGTTGATTCGCCAGCGGCGTTCCCGCAACCGGTCGGATAAAATTGAGCGGCACCGATTTTATATCCAACTCCTTGAGCATCAATGCAAGGTAGGTGCGGTCTTGCCATGTTTCACCTAGTCCGAAAATTCCGCCGCTGCAAACGTCCAAGCCGAGGTCTTTCGCTCTCTTGACGGTCTCATATCTGTCCCGCCATTTTTGAGTCGTGCAGATACTCGGATAAAACCGCTCCGAGGTTTCAAGATTATGATGTATCCGCAGGAAACCGGCATTTTTAATTTGCCGTAATTTCGTTTCGTCTAATTGTCCTATTGAAACGCTGCACAAGAAACCCGCATTGTTTTCGGCAAGAAGTGTTTCAGCCGTTTCGATTATCTGTTTGAATTCCTGTTCGGTCGGTGCAGAACCGCTTGCGACCCAGCCGACTCGTTTCACGCCTTGTTTCCAGATGCGGCGGGTTTCTTGTTTCAATGTTTCGGAATCCAGCATCGGATAGACCGGCGCGCCGGTGTTGTAATGTCCGCTCTGTGCGCAGAACCGGCAATTCATTGCGCAGCGTCCGCTCTTGATGTTGACTATCGAACATAATTCGACACGGCTGCCGAAGGACTTCTGCCGCAGTTGCGAACATACGGCGTACAATTCTTTCAGTGGAACAAAAGGAATTTCGGAAAGCGGAATCGGCATAATTCATTCACATTTAGCGTTTGGTTCGTAGAATCGCCGTTAAACGAAACACGAACCGCCTTGTTTTATCTGTAATACGGTTATAATATAACGTAATCGGAGCAGATAATCCAATGGCAACAAATATAAAAGTTGAAGCGTCCGCCCAAAAAACATCGTATATCATTCTTTGGACTTTGTGCGGATGTCACTGTTTTAACGATACATTTCAATCGGTAATTCCAGCGATATTTCCGCTTTTGAAAAGCGAACTCGCACTGTCGTTTTTCTGGATAGGATTGATTTCTACAGTATTTCAATTTTCGTCATCGATTTTTCAGCCGCTCGTCGGCTGGTATTGCGATAAACATCCGATGCCTTACGCATTGACCGCCGCAATGTGTTCGACCTTTTTCGGAATTATACTTTTATCGCAAGCAGGAAATTATACGCTGATATTGCTCGCAGTGACTTTCATCGGTTTCGGTTCTGCGATAACACACCCGGAAGCAACCCGCTTGGCGTTCCTTGCTTCCGGCGGGCGATTGGGATTCGCACAGTCAGTTTTTCAAGTCGGCGGCAATGCCGGTGCTGCACTTGGACCGCTGCTCGTATTTTTTGTGGTGTATTCTTTCGGCGGCGGAAAACAGAGCAGTATCATTTGGTTCTCACTGCTTTCCGTTGCTGCCATTCTTTGGAGTTTGCCTTTGAGCAGATGGTACGTCCGCCGTTTGAAAGAACAACAGGAGAAACCGCTAGCGGAAACAAAAGCGGCGAGTAATACAATACGAGCGGCAAATGATAACCTGCCGATTGCCTTTACGATATTTATTCTGTTAGTGCTTGTCTTTTCGAAGAATCTCTACACTATCAGCATATCAAATTTTTTCACGTTTTATCTGATGGACAAATACGGTATCACGGAACATTCCTCGCAGTTGTTCCTGTTTGCGTTCCTGTTTGCGTCCGCAGCGGGAACGTTAATCGGCGGATCGCTCGGCGACAAATACGGCAGAAGGCGGATAATCTGGTTTTCAATCTTGGGGGCTGCTCCGCTCACGTTAATAATGCCGCTTGTGAATTCCATTTGGGCTACTTGTGCGTTGAGCATGTGTGCCGGTGCGATAATGGCTTCGGCATTTCCGGCAATTATAATTTATGCTCAAGAGTTAATGCCGGGCAAAGTCGGAACGGTCGGCGGCTTGTTCTTCGGATTTTCCTTTGGGGCGGGTGCGATTGCCTCTTCGCTGCTAGGCATTCTTGCGGATTATCAAAGCATCGGTTTCGTGTATAATGTCTGCGCCTATTTACCTCTCATCGGCTTGCTCACGTGGTATCTGCCGAATGTAAAACGTTGAAATTAACGGCAGGTTAAATCCATTGACAAATCGCTTTTTCAACGTGATAATATAATTTCCTTGCTAATTTTCGCTCAAACATTTTATATTCATGTCCGCTTATCAATGCTGTATCAATCCCGATTGTGGGAAAACCTTTGGCGTAGACGAAGTACTTCACTGCTGTCCCGCCTGCGGTGAATTGCTCGATGTCCAATACGATTGGAATGCCGTCAAACCGCTAAAGTCCCTGAACGTCTTTGAATCCTACTGGTCGGAACGCTCAAACCCGCATCGCTTCAGCGGAGTATGGCGGTTTCATCAACTCCTGCCGTTCCTGCCGCTTGAAAAATGCGTCACCATCGGCGAAGGACAAACTGTTCTGCAAAACGCCCAGCGCGTTGCCCCATACGCTGGTATCAAGCCCGACAGATTTTTCCTGCAATACGAGGGTCTCAATCCGTCCGGTTCTTTCAAGGACAACGGAATGTGCGCCGCCTTTTCACACGGGGCGTTTGTTGGAGCAAGTAGGGCTGCCTGCGCCTCAACGGGAAACACCAGCGCGTCGCTTGCGATTTATTCCGCCTGTACCAACCTGATGCAGTCCGTTATCTTCATCGGCAGCGGAAAAATTGCTTACGGAAAACTTTCGCAAGCACTCGATTACGGTGCGAAAACCATCCAAATTGACGGCGACTTCGACGACGCAATGAGCAGAGTGCAGCAGGTTTCCAAAGAATTGGGAATCTATCTCGTCAACAGCGTTAATCCGTTCCGTCTCGAAGGTCAGAAAGCGATTATGTTCCGCGTTCTTGAAGCCCTGCGGTGGCAAGTACCGGATTGGATAGCAGTGCCGGGCGGCAACCTCGGCAATTCGAGTTCTTTCGGCAAAGCGTTCATCGAATTGCATCAACTCGGTCTCATTAAAAAAGTTCCGTGTCTTGCGGTCATCAATGCAGCGGGTGCAGACACCTTGTATCGCCTTTACGAAAAAGAAGGATTGCGCTGGAACGGCGGACGCTATGACAAAAATTTGACGAAAAAATTCTACGAAACGATGAACAGCGAAGGACGCAAAGCGTCAACAATAGCCAGTGCAATCGAAATCAACAGACCGGTAAATCTTTCTAAATGCTTGCGGGCGTTGGACTTCTGCAACGGAGTCGTCCGAGAGGTTTCGGAACAGGAAATCCTCGATGCTAAAGCGCAGGTCGGCGCAAGCGGCTTGGGCTGCGAACCCGCAAGTGCGGCAAGCGTCGCCGGTGTAAAAAAACTTGCAGCCGAAGGTATCATTGCGAAAGACGAAAGCGTGGTTTGCATCTTGACGGGACATCAGTTGAAAGACCCGAATGCAACGGTTGCATATCACGGAACTGACAAGGATTTTTACGAAGAGATTCTCGGCAAACGGGGAGTGAAGACACGGGTGTTTGCCAATCATCCTGTTTCGGTTGCGAATGATTTGGAACAGATTGTGAGTATGCTGCGGTAGGCGTAGGATTGGCGGAGGAGATTCGGGCGAGTACGTCTCAATACACGGAAGCCGATGCTTCGCAAATTGCAGGAACACGTTCTTACATGGCACCGGAACAGCGGCAGGGTCGAACTCTTGTAAGCCCGCCGCTCGCTACTCATCATTAACTACTAAATGTTAAAATGGTTAAATCACAACATCTATTACACCGGCAAGCAGCAAACCGACCGAGACCGCTACATTCATCTGAAAAAATGCAATGTTAATTCGATTAATGTCCGGCAGTTCCCCTTTTCGAGGGGCGGAAAACCAATGTTCCGCAAACAATATCAACGCAACTAACAAAACCGCACTGCCGAAAATCCAAGAAAACGGAGGATATATCCAAAATACTGCCGCAAAAAACAAGGTCGAAACACAATGACATAACGCTGAAATACGGAACGCTGCCGGTATTCCGAACTTGCCCGGAATACTGAACAATTTCTGCTTTGCGTCCGTCTCGGCATCTTGACAAGCGTAAATCAAGTCGAAACCCGCTGTCCAAAACAAGACGGCTAAGCCGAGAAGCACCGGCGGCAGCGGAATCGGAAACAATACCGGTCTTATCACGACCCAAGCGGCAAGAGGCGCAAGCATCAACGCTGTTCCAAGCCAGAAGTGAGCGGATACCGTCCAGCGTTTCGTAAAACTGTATCCGAAAAGAAACAGCAAAACCGGCAGCGAAAAACAGACCGGTATAAGATTCGGCAAAAACAGCAGCGTAGAAGCGATAAATCCCAGCGAGCAAGCGGCAGTGAAAACGAGAACGCTTTTGGAAGTCAACATTCCCGCCGGAATGTGCCGATTTGCCGTCCGCGGATTAGCAGCATCAATTTTTTGGTCCGCCCAGCGGTTGAATCCCATAGCGGCACTGCGGGCAAAAACCATGCAGAGAAGAATACCGGCGATGTCAACGATACGGGGAATATAACCGCCGTTTTCTTCAACGTTTAACCGCCAAGCCATTGCTGCGGAGAGAACGGCAAACGGCAGCGCAAAAAGTGTATGTGAAAACCGGATAAGTTTGAGAAAGCGAATAAACATTATGCCTAATTTTACCGTATTTTTCGGAAAAACGGAGTGTATCTTGCGAGATGGAGGTAAAAATCTTGCCGGCGTTTTGCGAATCCTTTGCGTCCCCCAGTCCGTTAAACTTGGCAAGAGCAAAAAGTGTCGCTTCAATCTGCGGATAAGAAAAACCTACAGTCGGTCTGTTGATAATCACCCTTTCTATGATACGATGAACTAATGGTCATCTACCGAATAACCCATTTTCAGTACCTAATTATGTACCGTTTTATTGCAATAATTGTCGTCTTATTTACGTCTGTTGTATTTGCGCAGACACCTTCCGAAATCAAAAAGTCGCCCGGCGGACCATTGCCCGGCACGGCACTGCTCGATTGGGACGAAGACCTCGTCGTCAAACTAACCGATGCCGCCGATGCTTTTTTCCTTGCCGAGACGCTGGAAACCGTCAAACGGCAGGAGACGTTCTGGAAGCGCGACCTGTCGTCAGTTGAAGCGTACGAAAAGTCCCTCGAAACGAATCGAAAGGAACTTGCCCGAATCCTCGGTGTTGTCGATGAACGTGTTGTATTTGATGCACCGGAGTACATCGTTAAGAGGGGGGCATCCCCAGGGTTGGCGGCAAACGACTCTTACACTGTCTATGCAATTCGTTGGCCCGTGTTCGGTGATTACATCGCTGAGGGTTTCTATATCAGTCCGAGACGGCTGGCAAGCCGCATCGACATCGTCATTCCCGATGCCGGAGAATATCCTGAAGGTCTCGTTGAGAAAATTTGTGCCGCCGAAGACAAAACCGTTGCAACGCTGATTCCGATGACCGTCAGCCGAACATTGACGGAATTCTCGGCACCATATCCAAACTCCCGCAAGTCAACGCTCACGAATCGGGAATATCTGTACCGTGGTGCCTTCGAGATGGGGCGGCACCTTATCGGTTACGAAATTCAACAGGTTCTTGCTCTCGTCGATTGGATACGAAAATTCCAGACGGTGAAAGACCTTCCGATTCATGTCAAGGGACATCGGGACGGCGGAATGCTCGCTTTCTACGCCGCCGCATTGGATAATCGAATTGATTCCGTAACGGTTCACGGGTATTTCGATAATCGCAATAATATTTGGGAGGAACCAATCGACCGTAACGTCTTCGGTCGTTTAGAACGCTTCGGCGATGCTCAAATTGCGGCAATGATTTTTCCGAGAACACTGAAAATCATCACACCGGAAGTCGGTGAAGTCGAAGAGATTCCGCGCGGCAATGTCGGTGCCCCCGGCAAGATAGTTCCGCCGAAGCCGGAAACGGTAGAAGCCGAAGCGAATCTTGCCCGGTCTTTCGCTGCACCGCTTGCCGAAAAAATCGAAAAGAAGGACTGGCTGCAAACCTCTGTCGTTCCCGTGCAAACAGAAACCGAAAAAACAGAAACGACGTTGACACATTATTCTCCCCATATAAGATTCCAATCCATGGCAGATACTCGTGAACGCCGGATGGTCGCTGCTCTCAACAAGCACACACAGGAACTGCTGCATCGCTCGCCGCTGACACGCAAACTTTTTATGTCGAAACTCGATACGAAGACACCGGAAGCATTTGAAAAATCGAAGCAGTTTTACAGAGAGTATTTCGAGAACGAAATTCTCGGCAAAATCGACAAGGAATTTCTGCCGCTGAATGTTCGTTCACGTCAAGCGTACGAATCAGACGAGATGGTCGGTTATGAAGTCGTGATGGATGTTTATCCCGGCATGTTTGCTTATGGTTTGCTGTTTATGCCGAAGAACATGAAAGCAGACGAAAAATATCCGATGGTTGTCGTCCAGCACGGTCTCGATGGACGGGTTGAAGACCAGATTGAAGGCGGCAAACCCGCTTATAACGGTGTTCTGTCACGGCTTACCCGAAAGGGGTACATTACCTTTGCGCCGCAGCATCTTTACGTGCTTGGCGACAAGCAGCGGCAAACCCAGCGGAAGGCGTATCCGATTAAACAGACGGCGTTTGCTCTGATGGTTTCCATGAATCGTCAGATAGTCCGCTTTTTGGCAACGCTTCCCAACGCCGATATGGAACGTCTTGGGTATTACGGACTGTCTTACGGCGGCAAGTCGGCGATGCGTATTCCGCCGCTGGTAGATGAATACAAACTCGTTATTTGTTCCGGTGACTTCAACCGCTGGGATGTCAAAATGGTGTCGACATTTTATCCGTACACTTATCCTTATACGATAGAATATGAAATGTATACGTTTGATATGGCAGAGAAGTTCAACTATTCCGACCTTGCGGCATTGATTGCTCCGCGTCCATTTTTCGTAGAACGGGGCAACTTCGACGGTGTCGGCTGGGATGAGGAAGTCGGCTATGAAGCCGCAAAGGTACAGCATCTTTATCGGGCGCAACTCGACATTCCCGACCGATTTGAAATCGAATGGTTCAAAGGCGGACACCGCATCAATGCCGTGAAGTCGTTTGAATTTCTTGATAGATTTTTGAAACGTTAACGTTGGGGCGGTGACTAAAGTCCCCGCCTCTTTGACCACCAATCCCGAAACGAACCGTCTTTCGGAACTTCCGGCAAAGTGCGTCCGCGGGTCCACGCTCCGAGTTTGTCAAGGTGCAGCAGTCGCGGCAGAAACGGTGTCATCTTAATTCCGAATTTGATGAACCGCATTAAAAACCGGAAACGCCAGCCGGTCTGCATCCAAACAGCATACTGTTTCCAAGTCAGGGTTTCAATGAAATTGCCAGCCGGTGTCTTCGCTTTAACCGCTCTGCGCCGGTTCTTCACAATCAAATGCGATAAATCAATCTTGACCGGACATATCGAAGTACACGCTCCGCAAAGCGAACAAGCAAACGGCAGTTTCCAAGCGGTTTCAATACCGAGCAGTTGCGGCACAAGCACTTCGCCGAGCGGACCGGGATAAACCCAGCCGTAAGCCCAGCCGCCGACATGCCGATACACAGGACAGTTATTCATACACAAGCCGCAGCGCATACATTGAAGAATCTGCCGGTATTCCGGGTCTTTCAACGCCTTCGTTCTGCCGTTGTCAACGAGAATCAGATACATTTCTCTGCCGGGCGCAGGTCCAGCAAACATGTGAACGTAAGTCGTCAATTTCTGACCGGTTGCCATTCGCGGCAGCACATTGAGAAACAGCGGCAAATCATCAAGACGCGGAATCAACTTTTCGATGCCCATGAAAGCGATGTGGATTTTCGGTGCAGAAGTCGATAAACCGATGTTGCCTTCGTTTTCAATCAACACAAAATTGCCGGTTTCCGCAATACCGAAATTCACGCCGGAAAAGCCGATGTCCGCTTTAACAAATTCCTCGCGCAGCCGTTTGCGGGCAATCATCGTCAGTTTGGAATGCTGTTCCGTAAATTCTTCGCCGAGTTTATCCGCAAAGAGTTGTCCGATTTCCGCAGCGGAAAGATGCAGTGCCGGTGTGACGATGTGCGTCGGACGCTGTCCCGCTAGTTGAACGATGTATTCGCCCAAGTCGGTTTCCAGTGCGGTGATGCCGCTGCGGGCAAGGTTGTGATTCAAATCAATTTCTTCGCTGACCATCGATTTTGCTTTGACGGCGGTCTTGGCACCGTTCTTTTTGCAGATGTCAAGAACTAATTCGTTTGCTTCACCGGCATCGGCAGCGAAGAGAACTTTGATTCCCCGCTGTTCAACTTTTTCGATAAACTGTTCGAGCAATTTATCGAGGTTTGCGAGAGTATATCGTTTGATGTCATGTGCCTGCTTTCGGAATTCTTCCCATTGCGGAATGTTCCAGCACATTTCCAGATTGCCTTCGGCACTGCGAAGTGAAGTCGGCATCAGCGATTTCGGACCGTTCGCTTCGGAAAGTCCTTTGGTTTCTTTAACGAGGAATTCAGCACCGTACATTTTTTTGTGGTATAGTTAGTGGTATATTGTTTTAGCGTAGGATTTCAATCCTACCGAATTCATAGACCTGCGGTAATTGTACAACATCGGCGGGATTTGGCAAGAGCAAAAAGTGCCATGTTGAGTGGTAAATCGTTGGGGGGACTATCGTTCTTGAACGAAAACATGAAAGTGCTATAATACAGCCATGACAGCAATATCCGCTAAACTCTACGAAGCGTTTGAAAAAATCCGCCTCGGCAAAGTCGAAGAAGGAACCCGGTTGTTCGACCGGGTGGACGGCTTTGATACCGTCAAGTCCGTCGCCCTTGCCGAGTTGAGTTATTTCCGTCACGATTGGAAACGGGGAATGCAATTTGTCCGCGATTTTCTTGAATCCGAACAGGACTGGGAAACGGTTCGGGGGTTCATGAGCGGTTACAAAGAACACCACCTCACGTTGCTTGTCCTTTGTGCCTGTCAACTCGATGCATGGAAAGAAAGTCGGGCGTATCTTCAACAACTCAAGAAAAAACAAGACACGTCCGCTAACACTAACCCCAATACATCACATCGCTACAAAAACTACAATATGTATCATCAGGCGATTTCTTTGATTTCTGACCCGGAAAACATAAAACGCCGCTTTTGGGAATCCCGTCCAAGATTGAAAGAGGAAGGAAAAATCAACTTGGAATCATTGGAACGTATTGCCAAAACTGTCGTACCAGAACATCGCAGCAGAAGGATAGAACGACGTTGGAAACAATCTCGCTCCTTTGACGATGTGGTCCACGATGCTTACTCAAAAGCGGCAACAGAGGTTCATCTCACAATTTACGAACGGTATTCAGACCGGCTGGACAAGGCAAAATCGCATCAAGAAGCGGCGAAGTCCTATATTGCATTGGGGAACGAGCGGGAAGCAAAGGAAGCGATTCGGCGATACCTGCGGTGTTGGGAATTCAAGGAACCGTTTCAAGTTGCGCCGATTGTTCTCTTTACCGACCATGAACTTTGGGCGGTGATGTCTGACCGGCGTTTTACCGAATCGCTGCTTACCATTCCGCACCATCGGGAGTCGTGATGTCCGGAGAGCGGGAAACAATAATAGTTTTCCGCTCGTTGTTCTTTGCCGTGCCGCTCTGCCAACATCTATTCTTTCGGACAATACGCTCCGCGCGCCGCTTGAGTGGCAAAGGCAGTCGGCAAGATGCCGGTTTGTCTTTCATACCTCTGCGAAACGCTTTCAATAACATCATTAATCTTGTCCGTATCCACCAGCGAAACAGTACAGCCGCCGAAGCCGCCGCCAGTCATTCTTGAACCGAATACGCCCTTTTGCTTTGACGTAACGTCAACCAGTATATCGACTTCGGGACAGGTTATTTCAAAGTCGTCTTTCATAGACGCATGACTTTCATACATCAATTCGCCGCAGTGTTTCCATTCTTTCTCCGTCAATGCTTCCGCCATCGCAAGTGTTCGGGCGTTTTCCGTAATGACATGTCTTGCTCTTCGGAAACATATATCGCCGTCAATTTCTTTGTCGAATACTTCCTTTTTCGCTTGCAGCAGTTCCAAGTCAGCATCGCGCAGCATCGGCACGCCCATTAACGCAGCGGCTTTTTCGCATTGCCGCCGTCTGTCGGGATATTCACTGCCGGTGAGCGTATGTTTCACGTTGCTGTTGATAATGAGAACCGAAACATTGGGCGAATCCATCGGAATCATCTTCGGCACCTTACTGCGGCAATCCAGCAGCATGGCAAAACCTTTTTCGCCCATTGCCGAGATAAACTGGTCCATAATTCCGCAAGGCATTTTAGCGTACAAGTGTTCCGCTTTTTGACACAGCAGTGCTTTTTCAACGGGGTCAAGTTTTTTACCGGCAGCCGATTCGAGTAAAGTTGCAACGGCAACTTCCAGCGAAGCACTGCTCGACAATCCTCCACCGAGCGGCACATCGGAAACCACCACGGCACGGAACGGTGGAATTGTCAAGCCCGCTTCAAAAACGTTCTGAACCGTTCCTTGAATATAACTGAACCAAGCAACATGCAGCGGCGGCTTTGCCGAACCGTCAACCTGAACAAATGCCGACTTATTTTTATACATACTGTAAAACTCGGCATCGGTTTCCGCTTCTGCGGGACCGGCAACGATAACGGTATAACGTTCAATCGCCATTGGAAAAACAAAGCCGTCGTTGTAATCGGTGTGTTCGCCGATGAGATTAACCCGTCCGGGTGCGGCGGCGAACCATTGCGGCTCTTTGCCGTATTTTCTCGCATAAACGGTTGCCGCTGATGATACTAATGATTCTACATCTGCCATAATAACCTTCCTTACTTTGTATAATTTTACATTACTTTACTTTGTTCTGTCAAAGCACAGGCGAAGTCAAACTGCACGCTTAACTTTCCGTTCAGCGTAACTTTTGCGTGAAGGAAATATACACTGCTCATTTTATCCTTGAATTTGACCTCAATAAAAATCGTATCGCCGGGTTTGACAATTTGTTTGAATCGTGCTTCTCCCATTTTGGCAACGACCGGCACGCGGCTTCCGAGGGATTCACCTGCATAAATTCGGGTGAGTAAAATTGCACCCGCCTGCAACGCCGCCTCGCATTGCAGAACGCCCGGCACAACCGGCATACCGGGGTAATGTCCTTGAAAGAAAAACTCATCGCCGGTGAATGTTTTTTTACATATCATCCGTTTGTCTTCGAATTCGATAATTTCATCGACAAGGAGAAACGGTTCCCGGTGCGGTATTGCCGCTTTTACTTCGTCCAGTTTTTCCTGCGCTCTATCCGATACAGTATTGTGCGGCATGATTATTGTTTCAACGTTGTTTCAAAAAAAGATACTACCTCCTGACGGCTATTTTAACCGCTGATGCCTGTGATGTCAACCGTGTAGGTAAGATTACCAGTCCGATTGCAAGTTTTTTTCCCTAACAATTTTGCAGTTTCTTCGTATTAACGTAAGTGCGGTGCGTCAGCGTCAAAGTTTTGCCAAAAGTTTCCATTCACGGAGGTTAAAATGAACACTTCAATCCTGCAA
>WRCR01000027.1 GCA_009783865.1 Planctomycetaceae bacterium
AAAACGGATTAGGTTTAGTACACAATCCATTATCAGAAAAGAACTTGCGTCTGACAATACCAGTTTTACGTTTTACAAACTACTGATAATGTGATAAACATCCCCCTTACCCCCGGTGCGCGGGTCTTACTTGACAATATGGCAGGTTATGATATATTGAGTTGTTGCTGTTATGTGTCTTATTTTTGCTGTTATGGGTGCCGAAAATGCCGACTTATGAATATCGTTGTGAGGCCTGTTCTCACGAATTGGAAGAGTTTCAATATATCAAAGACGAACCGCTGGTGAAGTGTCCCGTTTGCGGAAAGCGGAAACTTAAACGTCTTATCAGCGGCGGTGCGGCTATTGTTTTTAAGGGTTCCGGTTTTTATCAGACCGATTACCGCAGTGAGTCCTACAAGAAGCAGGCGAAGTCGGATACCGCGCCTGTTGCAACTGCGGATTGTTCTGCTTGTCCGAAGGATTGTCCAGCGAAAAAAGAGGCGGACAAGGAAAAACCGAAATCAGTGAAACCGAGATAGTGATTTTTTTCACGTCCATTTGACATTAGCGAAAATCTATGTTAAAATGGTTATGTGTAGTAGTTATATTTTTGAATGGGCTTTTCTTGCTGTTAGGGGGTAAAATATGTCGAGTTTAATTCTTTTTGGTTTTGGGCCTTTTAGCACTCCTGCTGGATACATTGCTTTGGCGATAGTTGCTTTTCTTCTGTTTGGGAATCGGCTTCCGTCGGTTATGCGTTCTTTGGGACGAAGTGTGACCGAATTTAAAAAGGGAGTGAACGGAATTGAAGAAGAGGTTGATGACGCTGTGCGTACTTCGGAAGGCAGGAAGAGTGCCCGGAGTGCGGAAGAGGCGGAAGGTTAATGCGAGCGGCTATGCAGGGGACTTATAGAATATGTCTGCGGTACTATTTTCGTTTTTGACACCGACACCGTTCCAGATAATTTTTGTATTGATACTGGGCGTGCTTTTTTTCGGTAAGAATTTGCCGGAGGTTGCGAAGCAGTTCGGCGGTGTTCTTGGCGAGTTCCGCAAGTGGATGGGCGAATTCAAGAATATAACGAATGATATTTTGGACGGGAAGGAGATGAAGTCCCTGAAGGAGGGCTTAATGAAAGAGGACATGTTTGATGACAAGCCCATGGGGGAGAAGTACGAGACGGCGGGTACGAAGTTCGTTCCGCCGCAGGAGTGATTTAGGGAGTAACGTAGTAAAAGAGGCGGGCGGCTTTAGCCCCCGCATTGGGGCGTTTAGCTCAGTTGGTTAGAGCGCTGCTTTCACACGGCAGAGGTCGCAGATTCGAGTTCCGCAACGCCCATTTCTGCTTTATTGGTGTGTACTTCTGGGGGGCAGTTATTAGCAAGCAATCCACTGCAAGAATTGAAATACTGCCGCTTGCTTTTCAGTATCGCATACTTTACAATTCTGTGAACTGACCATTTTATCCACCATTCGGAGACAAAACCATGATTCGTTCACTCCTCGTCTGTCTGGTCATATCGACCGCTTTGTGTTTTTCGTCTTTTGCAGCAGAAGCGTCCCGCACCTTCCGCGCCGGTACCTCTGTCGTTGACATCACGCCGACAGAATTTCCGACTGCAATCGCCGGCGGCTTTTTTCTCCTGACCAGCGAAAAAGTCAACGACCCGCTCCTTGTCCGCTGCTTGGTACTCGACAACAGCACAGAACGCATCGCCCTAGTTGTCGTTGATAATTGCGTTATGCCGCTGTACCTCGCCGATGAAGCGAAAGGTCTCATCGAAAATAAAACGAAAATTCGCCGCGACCGAATCATGATTTCCGCTACGCACACTCATTCCGCACCGCCGCTTTGCGAATTACACGCATCACCCAAAGCGGAAAGTTATGCTGCGAAACTTCCCGCTAAAATTGCCGAGGCGGTTGCCGCTGCCGTGAAGAACCTTGCGCCCGCTAAAGTCGGCTGGGCTATCGGAAATGATAAGAACAACATTTATTGCCGCCGTTTTCTGATGAAGGAAGGCACCGCACCAACGAATTTGTTCAGCGGCAAAAAGAACGACCGGGCGATGATGAATCCGGGACATGCTAATCCCAACAAAATAACCCGAACCGGACCGGTCGATACTGCCGTGTCGATTTTGTCCGTGGTTTCGCCGGACGACAAGCCGATTGCCGTTTTCGCTAATTACTCGACGCATTACGCCGGAGTACCGGGCGGCGTTTTTTCCGCCGACTATTTCGCCGTCTTTTCTGCACGCATTAAAGAAAAAATCGCCGAGAAAATCGGTGCCGACAAGGTTCCCGACTCATTTCTCGGCATCATGACAAACGGTACCAGCGGCGATGCGAACTGCATTGACTTCTTGAATCCGAATCGAAAATACGATTACAAGAGCGTCGGCGAAGACACCGCTCAAGCCGCTATGGATGTTTGGAAGAATGTCCAATACTTCGATTGGGTGCCGCTCGGAATGGTCGAAAAACGCATTACCATTAAGAACCGTGTGCCGACACCGGAAGAGGTTCAAGCGGCAAAGGACCATTTAGCAAAGTTGCCGGACGGCAAACTCAAAACGGGAGATGACGTTTACGCTCAAAGTACCGTGAAGATGGCGGATTGGTCGAAGACCTCGGAGGTTCCGCTTCAGGCGATTCGAATCGGTGAACTCGGCATAGCGGCACTTCCCGGTGAGATTTACGGTATCACCGGTTTGGAAATCAAGGCGCGAAGTCCTTTTGCTCCGACTTTTAACATCAGTTTGGCAAACGGCTTTTTCGGTTACATTCCGCCGGAAGAGCAGCATCGTCTCGGCGGCTACACCACTTGGAGAACGATGTCAAGTTTCCTTGAAGTTGATGCCGAAGAGACGATTCGGAACACTGTTGTTGACCTGCTGAAGGAACTCCGATAGAACGTGTTTAATTCTGTCCGGGATAGGATTTACGGGATTTTAAGGATTATTATTTGACTTGTTTGGAAACTCCAAAACCGTCATTCCCGCGAAAGCGGGAATCTAGACGTAAAGGGTTAATGTCCATTCTCTAGACCCCCGCTTTCGCGGGGGTGACGGGAATTTGTCCACGCCAAATCCGAAAACGCTCTAAATAGATTCGACGACCCGGTTGCGGCGAAAAGTCCATACGGCGGCAAGCAGAACGGCAACTGCGCCGACAATATATGCAATGGAAAGAACGGCGAAACCGTAAGACAAGCCGTCTGCTTTGCCGTAAATTGAACTAAGTCGTCCCATAAGAATCGGCGACAGCGAACCGAGAAGGAAAGCCGACATTGTCATCAATCCTACGGTTGAACCGCGATACTCCGGCTTGACAACATCGAACATAGCGGCATGAGTATTTGTTTCGTAAAGTCCGCGAAAGAGACCGAAAGTCGCTGTAGCAATCCAAGCGGTTAAGATAGTTGATCCGCAGCCGAAGTAATAAATCGCCGGTGCGCCGCATAACATCACACTGCTTTGAAGGAACATTCGGAAACGCGGAAAACGCCGTATCAAGCGGTCGGTTAGAACTCCGCCGAGCAGGATTCCGCAGAACGCCGTGAAATGATGATAAAGCATCACACCGCCAGCCGCCGTTGTCTGCGAAACGGAAAATTTCACTTCGATGAACGCCGGAGCCCAAACAACGTAAGCGTTGTTAACGAAAACGATGGCACTAAATCCGACCGTCAAAAGAAGAGCCGTTGGGTTCATGAAAAAGTGTTTCAACATTTCAAGAACAGAGACACCGGTGCTTGGGTTTTCGACAGCGGTTACCATTTCATCTTGTTTCGGTATATCGCGCAGCCGAAAGATGAAGAGCAAGCCCAGCAAGACACCTCCTGCGCCAAAGAGAAAGAAAGTGCCTCGCCAACCGACCCAGCCGTTAATCCATGCCGCAAGGTAGCCGCTGACCATGAGACCGACGTACAACGCCCCTTGGTGTACCGCCATTGCGAGTGACCGAGTTGTTTTATGATATGCGGCTAGGAGCGGATAGGCAGCCGGTGCATAAAACGATTCCCCGCCAGCGGTTGCAACACTGCGAAACAAGACGATGCCGGTAATGCCGCGAGCCAGTCCGGTCATTGCGGTTGCTATACTCCAAAAAATGATGCTTGCCGTGATTATCCATTTCTTGCTGAACCTGTCGGCAGCATAACCGGCAATCGGCACCATCAGGGCGATGGTGAAAAACAACGCCGAAGCCGCAAAGCCGAGTTGGTCATCGCTCAATTTCAAGTCGGCATTGATTGAAGTCAGCAAAACGCCGAAGATAGCGCGGTCTGCCTGATGAAAGAAGAACGCACAGGACAACAGTGCCAGCAATTCCCAGCGGTAATATGAACGATTCATGCAATGACACATTTCTAAAATGTTGATTTATTTTTTCCAATCGGTCTCAACGCCTTGAGAGCGGAGGAAGTTTTGATACTCCGTCAACAAATCACTATTTTCACGGACGGCACGCGGAATCGTCTGTTTTTGTATCGCAAAACAAACGAGCGAACCGACCGCTTCGCCGATGCCCCATTCAGTCGGATGCAGCCGATAACAGCCGTTGGTAAGATGCGTTGTTCCGATATTCTTGTTTGCCGGCAGCAGATTCACCATGCGCTTCGGCAACAACGCTCCGAGCGGAATCTGATAACGCAGTGCCGCGAAATCGATGTAATTATCTCCGCCGGTACTCGGATGCAGGTCAATCGGATAATATCCTACTCCGACACTATCATGAAAAGGTGCCGCAAGAGTCGCCGGTTCTCCCAAGACCTTTCCCCGCTGCACCTTGCCGACATGTTCTTCCAAAATGGTGAACACCGCTTCAATCCGCCGTGATTCACGTACATACGGATACTTTGCCAACCCGTCAGTCGTTCCCAGCATATCGCCGCGAAGCCGCAATCCGCGCCAGCCGTTTCCGCCGTCAGGACGCGGAACCTCCGTTTGAAGCCAATAGAAAAGCGATAAACTCAACTGCTTGGCACCGGCAGCGTGTTCTTGAAATTCCTCTTCGGAACCATCGAGGTTACCTAGCAGATAATCGTTTTGAGGCCAATTGACAACCGTCGCACCGCCGGCATAAGTTCCCGGTAAAAAATTGTCCTGATTTATAATCCGCCGATAATGCCAGAGGTTCAATCCCTGCCAAACATTGCCGCTGGTTTTCACATTTACAGGGTCAAATCGGAGCGTCATCGGTCGGAGTGTTGACGGCTGAGAATACGTTAAGTCCAACAGTTTTCCGGGCCAAGGCGGTGTCATCTTCGGCACGAAATCCCGCCAAAAATCGTATTTCTCCGGCTTATCTATCAGATGTTCTCCTTTGGGGTCGTAATCCATTATGAAAACGTAAGTGAACGCCTGTTGATTCTTTGGGTCGGCTTTCTTTGCAGCGTGCAATTCGCCGGTTTCCTCGATGGATTCGGCACCGGTTCGGAATTCCGTGCCGGAAATCGGAAGCAAATCGCCGAGTTCCGTTGCATCGACAAAGTACGGAGCGGTGAGAACCAGTTCGTTTCCTTCACGATGATTTCGGACGGCAACGGATTTGATTCTGTCTCCGTCTACATCTGCGCCGAATACTTTGTGTTCGAGGAGAAGCGTTAATTTTCCTGAACTGATATACGGATTGAACAACTGATAAAACACGGCGAGTGCGACCCGCGGTTCGTGGCACAGGAATGAAACCGCGCCGTCGCCGGGATTCAAATGAATACGTTTTTTCGCATCGTCCGTCAGCGGATAATGGCTTTTGTAATAATCCCGCACGGCAGTTCGGAATTTCCGATATGAAAGCGGTGCCCCATGCGATTCTATCCAGCCGTGGTCATCCGGCGGAACGCTTTGCGCAGTGAGTTGTCCGCCAATCCAGTCGGTTTCTTCCGTCATGATGACGTGAAGTCCGTTTCGCAAAGCCGCTAATGCGGCGGCGCATCCTCCCAGACCGCCGCCGAGGATGACCACGTCGGCAGAAAGTTCTTTCGTTGGACGATTTCGTAATACTTCTTTTTGCGGGTTTTCAGCAGCACCCGTCTGGCATTGCACAGATGAACCCAAAAGCAGACCGGCAGTTGCCGTTGTTTGAAGGAATGTACGTCGTTTCATTGTTATTTCTGCTGTTATTATCAAAGTTCACTATCGCCGGTACTCCGGCGTGCTACTCGTCCGACAAGTTAAATATAAAATGATTCTTTCCTTTTGGCAGCACTTCCGCCGACAGATTGGAAGTTGCGGCTTCTCCATATTTTGTCGGTAGAAATGATTTGGATATCGGCATTTTTTGAGGCGCGCTGCCGGGAACCGGTTCAGCCGGCATAACATATAAAGCACCATTTTCGTCCACCAGAACGGTTTTGTGAACCGTGATATTATATTTACCCGGCAGGCAGCCCTCGGAACGCGCCGCTTGCGTTACCAACTGAAAAGAACCGTCACTCTGAGTTATTCCCACAGCAACTCTTCCATCGGAAATTACAGGCAGAAATGTGATAGAAGCATCTTCCAGCGGCTCGCCCTTGTAAGTGACGACCCCGCTGACTTTAACAACGGGAATGGAATCGCTGCATCCGCCAAGTCCTGTCAGTAAAAACAAGGACAAACAATAAAGTGTAAAACAGTAATGCCGATTCATTCTTATAACGATTTTGATTCGCCTCCGTTAATTGACCCCATGGCACCGTAAACCCCGTATGGACTTTCTCCAACAGATGTTGCGACAGACACAGTGTGCGAAGGGTCTCCGGCATTGACCGTATTGGAAACAAAAGTAATGGAACCATCGGCGCATGAGTGATTCGCGCCTCCAGAATGGTCACTGGAAACACTGGCTATAATGTTGTTTATCGGAGAATTTCCCCACAAGATACAGGAAGGTGAATTGGGCGGTAAAATCGAATGGAACGGCGCGAAGGGATATTCAGAGCAATTCCAGCGATGTCCCTTGCTTGTTATAGCAAGCCAGCCATTGGTTGTCCGGATTCGCGTCGGTTCGTTTGGATCGGCTGCCGACATACAATAGGTAGGTGTCATGGTTGCTCCCGCTCCGCCGTATGCAACATTTCTTCTAATATCGCGGTCACCGCTTGCCGGTACAACCAATGCTTCGCTAAGTAAAAACGTATTGGATGTGCCGTCTATAAGAGCGGAAAAATTCCGCCTCTCTGCCAGAATGAATGCTCCGCGAAACGCACTCTTATATGCCGCCGCTACCATGTTCACATAATCAGAACAACGGTCTCCAAGGCAGGCACGATAATTGCCCGTTCCGTGACTGAATTCGTTAAGCGGCGGTTGATTGTTATTTGCGTCTGATGGACATAACCTTGCCGAAAATTTTGCCTTCCACGGACGATAGTTGTCTGCCCAAGAAGATACTTTTCCGGTTCCTGCCGCCCAATCAACGGTTCCGTCAACCGAGGCACTTTTTCCGCCGCCTTCGATAATATCTGTAATTGCCTGCTGTTCAATAAAAGGCAGAATAAGTTGAAGCCAGTTTGGTCCGCCGCTTGACGAAGTGGTGCCGGAGAAAGGCAAACCATAAGCGGGCAAGCAATTATGGACATCGTGGTGCATGTGGCATCCCAAGGAAAGTTGTTTCAAATTATTGGTACACGACATTCTTCTTGCCGCTTCACGGGCGGCTTGCACAGCAGGTAAAAGAAGCGCAATCAATACACCGATGATTGCGATGACGACGAGGAGTTCAACGAGGGTAAAAGCGTTTCCGTTTCCCCCTCTCGAATTGCCTAAATTCACGTTTTTTTTCATTTTGCACCTCTGATCAAAGTAGTTATTGTTTGTAAAACTCCACTAATTATTTCATTGTACTTGAAATAAAAAAGAATTACAAGAAAAAGAACAAAGGGGCTGCAAAAAATTTCTCTTTTATTATTCACTAAATATCAACATCCACCGGCATGTGCTGCGCCGTACATCCGCCGTCAACTACTAAACGAACTCCGCAGATATTGGCGGCGGCATCAGAAGCAAGAAACATGACGGCTTCGGCAATGTCCTGAAAACATGCTTCTTTGCCGAGCGGCACATTTCGGCGGCGGCGCGCAACCTGTTCGGCAGTCAACTTGTCCCAGCGTTCCGTGTGAATGTATCCCGGCGCAACAGAATTGACCCGGATACCAAGCGGTGCGAGGTCAACCGTCATTGCACGAGTCAGCGCATCAATGCCGCCTTTGCTGGCACAATAAGCAGCCCGCTGACGAATAGCCCGTGTCGAAACGTTGGAAGTCACATTGACAATGACACCGGGACCGCCCGCTTGTTTGAGCATCAATTCAACAGCACAGCGGGAAACGTAAAAGGTACCGAACAGATTCGTTTTGACTACCGTTTCAAATTGTTCAAACGGTACCGACTCAAACGAATTGCCGATACCTTGTTGACAAGCGTTGTTGACTAAAATGTCAAGACGGTTCGTTGTTTCCCGAATGACGGCGAACATTTTTTCTACGGATTCACTTTCGGCGATGCTGCCGGGCAATTCGTACAGGGCTTCATATCCTTGCGCCCGAAGTTCCAGTGCGGCAGCGCGGGTGCCTTCGGCAGTTGAACCGTTGATATAGACGACTGCGCCTTCACGAAGGAAAGCCGCTGCGATGCCGAGACCAGTGTTGCGGCTCGAACCGGTGATGAGAACAACTTTATTCTTGAATCTCATTGGGTATTCTGTGTGCTGTGGTCTTGTTGACTTCACTTGTCTGAAGCAATAATTTACGCTGAAGTTATAGCAACTGCTCAAGCGGTTTGCAAGAACGGCGCAAAAACATTTAGCCGGTACTCCGGTAACTATTGACATTGTCGCAAAAATTGATTAGAATTCATCTGCGGTTATCGTCTTTAACACAATACATCCATAATGCCGACCGATGCAGACCTTGAAAATCAAACTAATAAACCCGAAGGCAAAAAGAATTTTGCGGGAACTCGCTTCGCTTAATCTGATTGCTATTGCGAAAAAGCGAAAGGAAAAACAAGAACCGTATCCCGAACTATCGGAAAAGGAAATTGTAGCGATTTGTAAAGAATCCTGTCGTGAACTATACGAACAAGACCCGTCAATTTACGAACCAAGGTTGCGAGATGCCGGTAAAAAGTACGTCTAGAATAATTGTTGATATAAACGTGTGGATAAGTTGTCTGCTGACTCCCCGATTTAGACAACATTGTGAAAAATTGTTTTCTGAAAGATATTTGTTACTTTTCTCGGACGCATTTTTACGGGAATATGACAGTACCGTTAAGAAAAAAGAACTTATAAAACGCATCAGTCCGTTAGAAGTTAGTATCTTACGCGACAAAATAACCGCATTTGGAACATTCATTGAAGTCAGTTCCGAAGTCGCTCTTTGCAGAGATAAAAAGGACGACTATCTTCTTGCTCTTGCAAAAGACGGACAAGCCGATTATCTAATTACAAGGGACGAGGACTTACTCTCTTTGCAAACATTCGGAAGCACAAAGATTATGCACCCCTACGATTTCGAGAATGAAATAAAAAAAATCGAAAATTATCCGTAAAATTACCAATTTTTTTAACCGGCTCAACGTTCTAAACTATTTCGGCGGCACAATACGTTGTGTTTGTTTTTCAATCTCCTTGCCATCCGCAAAAACCCGTCCCGTAAATTCATAACCCTGCAATGTAATAGTCGGCAGGAGAACCTGAATCCTTATTTCGTCACCCGCCGGTATTGTCCCCGCAGTCAATTCCACCATCTTGTTCTGCCGATTATATTTTCCATTAGAACGAACACTGCTGGTACTGCTCTCATACTCCGGCGGAATACTTAACTGCAACAACACATTGTTGACGGCAGTCGAACCGGTATTCTGAACCGTGAAGCCCACACAGAACGGCTTGCCTGACTGGAACACCACATCTTTTATTGTTCCATCCATATTCGGCAGTAAACCTGTTACCGCTTCGATTGTCGTCTTAAGTTGCGAACCGACGAAAACCAACGGGCGGTCAACGAGCAGTATCGGCGAATCATAAACCGGTATATTCTCGAACACTTGTAGTTCTCCGTCGTCCGACCACTGTTTCGCAGGAATCTCATAAACACCGCCGGTCAACAAATCAACATAGACGGGGTCTTTGAATTTTCCCTTAACGATTTCGATTTTCGCAGGTCTCAATTCGTTGACATCCGAAGGAATCGCCGAGTTAAACCAAACGGCAGCGAGACGACCTTCCGTCTCGGTATCACGAAAAGCATACGCCGATGCCCTCCGATGGTCAGCCGTTACTTTAATGTTGGCATGCGGAATCGGTACCATCCGGTCATCGAGCATAGACACAGCATTTTGAACCGCATAATACGCTTTCTTGATGCCGAGTACTTTCTTGGAACGGTCGGACTTCAACAGCCCATAAGTCGTAACTTCAGGATGATAACACATGTCGATTATCGCAAACACGTTGGTTTCCTGTCCGTGTCCCAAGTCGCCGATGTTGCGCCGCAGAAACCACTTCGCTTGAGACAATTCCGTCCAGTAATGCCCTTGCAGTGCGTGAGTGATATTAAAACTCGACGGACAGCCGTTCTCACCCTGCCGAAGCGGAATTGTCGGGTGATACTGCCGTAAGGTCTCTTGAAGTTTCAAGGTACTCGCCCACGTGGAATCAGGATTCGGTGCGTAAGGATGATATGTGAACGAAGAAAACAAATCGAAAGCGTTTTCATCGGCGATTCTCTTGAAAAATTTGCCGGCGTAATCGCTGCCGGTACCGGCAAGATTCAAACCGGCGATTATCGCTTCCGGCTGCGCCTTCTTGATAACCTTGGCAGTTCGGATATTGAATTCGGCGAACATTTCGGGCGTGTTTCCCTTGTTGAGATTCGCTTCGTTCCACATTTCCCATTCGATGACTTTATCTTTGTAACGGAGTACCATGGTTTCTACCCAACGGTCCCAAGCGGCAAGTGCTTCTTCGGACGACGGCACCCCGTCTCCGAGATTTGCGCCGCCGCCTTGAGGATATATCGGATTTCCATAAGACGTTTGCATCCACGGTTGCAGTCCTCTTGCATGAGCATCGTTGACAATGGCATCGAGCCATGCCCAATCATATTCGCCTTTTTTCTTTTCGGTCTTTGCCCAGCCGGATTGAAACCGCAGTTTCTTGATGCCGAGCGGTTTCAGGTACTCCTTGTAAGAATGATAGTCGGTGTAATCCCGGTCGAGAACTTCACAGCCGAGCGACCATCGTGAAGCAGAAACCTCGTCGGTACTCTTCGGTTTGAGCGTTCCGATTTTCTTGAGCGGAATGTTCAAATCGACTTTCACGCGGTCCGGTGATGTATCAATCGGCGGATTTGCCGCCGGCGGATTCATCAAAGCACAATAAGGACAGTGACAGCCGACTTGCTCTTGTTCTTGAGCCGAAACAAGCAGCGGAAATGCCGTAAAAACAAACACAGTGAAAACAAACAAAAACGATATGTTTCGCATAAAAAAGTTCCTTTCATTTTAATAGAAAACAATACGATAACCGATTTTCCGCAAGTTGGCAAGAGCAAAAAGTGCCGGTTTGATAAACGGCAGATTGCAGACGGCAATCTGAGAAAGATACTAAACCTGTTCGGAAACCCTCAATAAAACTTGCCGGTTTTGTTGAAAAAACGCTGTAGTTGAAAAATGCAGTAACGGCAGATTTTATGTGGTTCCCGAACAGACACATTGTGAACCGACGGAAGCGGGAAATCAGTTTCTCCCGCTTGTCGTTATGTTATTACTTCTGCTATTACTTCTGTAGTTTGCGGCGCAGAACAACCGCTCCCATTCCCATTGCTCCGATGCCGAATATCAGCATCGTTGCAGGTTCCGGCGTGGCAGTAGGGGGAATAATTGGAGGAGTTGGAGGAATTGGAGGTCCAGGAATTTCGCCAAAACCCATATCGTAAATGGTATATCCGTTGTTTTTCGTTCCTACGGATTGAAACACCACTTCCTGAAGGAAAGCCCCTTCACTAAGCATAAATCCTAGAAATCCGCCATTTACGTCAAACTGACCAGACGGGGTCGCTGTTTTTAGTACGCCATCAGCATCCCAATACGAAATCGTCATATTAAATGCGAGTGCGGCACTCCAACTGCTAAAGGGACCGATAGAGATAAAAAACGAGTCCACAAACGCAGTTGAAAAACCGTCTACACTCCCAAATGTCATGCTGAACGCATTGGCATCATTGTGTTTTATTGTTGCAGTACCTCCGTCATTTACCTTCCCAACCACATTGTTGCTGCTTCCATTTCCATTAAATCCGGTCGCTTTAAGCGGACTAGATGTCAGTTCGCCGTTGTTATTAGCAACAGTAAATTTCCACTCAGTCCAACCTTTTCCGTAGGTATAAGGCTTAACTTCGGTAAAGTTCCAATCGGTACCATACACGCCTGGCTGGTAGTTCTTCGGGTCTGTCGTAAAGGTTAAACACTTGTCATCGCTAACAAAGTCCGCCCGCGCTGCATTTGCCGCAACCGCTAAAAGCGAAACAACAAACAGACAAATTAAACAGTTTTTTAAGGTTTGCGTTTTCATTGCTTTTAATTCCATTTCTATCTTATAAAATATTGTGGGGGTCAAAAAATCTATCGGATGGCTGTTCTCTGGTCGTCCTAATATCTGGTATTAACAGGAAACTCATTCATAAATATATTACAGCAAATATTGTGCCTAAAAATGAATTGGGCTGAATAATTTTTCAAACGCTATAAAATAAGGGTACAGGCGTTAATCCTTACTTCAAAAGCAAGTTTATTTCTTGCACAGTTGCAAAAAGTGTATCAAAATGCCGTATCATTTTGCAAAAAACGTGCAATATTATACAAATTCTCTATATCACGCAGATTGGCTTCTGCCTGTGTCGCGGCGCAGGCGACATACGAGGTTGCCTTTATTTCCGGCACAATCGTTAAAGTTTCACCAACTTGCAGACGATTAAGGAAAACAAATCACCCTTTTTTCCCCCGAGAAACAATGATTTACATACAGCGGTTCACATTTTTGCTCGTTTTTTCCGCTCTGGCAACTTTCGTTTCAGCAGCGGACTTGTTTTCGCTGGACGAAATAAATAAGCCGTTTCGGACAGAGCAAACGGCAATAGACGATAACCGTTTCACTCCCGCTGTCACAGCCAACAGTGTACGTTTTGAAACGGATATTGATTTATTTCTGGGACAGAAGCGGCGGCGCGGTTCCGGCGGAAGATTTTGGTCGAACATATATTACGGTGCGACTGCGCTCAAGCCGAGGGACTTCGTTGAGGTTGACCCCAGCGCACTCGGCTTGCAACTCGGTTTCGATTTAGTACAGGCACACGGAGTATATTCCACATTCTTCGGCGGTTTTCAGCGCAGCAGTGTGAAAATGCATGACATCGCAAAATCAACGGCGGAGACCTGCACTATCGGATACGGCAAATTCGTTTATCTTCGCGGCTGTCATTTCGGCGGTATTGGAACTGTTTCCTACGATAAATACAAAATACGCCGGTCAATTATCAATCCGAATGGGGACGGAGAAGGACTGCAAACAAACATATACGGCGAATTCGGTATTGATTTCGTGATGGCGAAGTTCGCAATTAAACCGTTTTACGGCTTGCAGTATGATTTTCTGTATCACGGCAGAATCGGCGAAAAGGGTGCCGCTTTTCAAGGCGATTGGAACGGCAGCAGCATCATGCAACTGCTGGGTTCGAAGTTTAATGTCAGTCCGCTGGATTCGATTGAATTTCAACTTCGTACCGTTTGGCTTCATGAACTGCTTAACCCGCAGCCGTTTTTTAACAGCAGATTTGGTCCCGTACAGGGAACTATGACACCGGCGATTTTCTTTTATGACGGCTATACCGGTCGGGATTGGGCATGGCTGGGTGTTTCTTTCAAATGGGAAATGGTCTACAAGGTATTTTTGTTTCTCGACTATGATGTGACGCTCAACAAGTATCAAACGACTCATTTCGGCAACATCGGATTGTGTCTCGGCTGGTGAGATATTTAGCCGGTACTCCGGCTCTGCTGTCTGCAATCTAACAATTGCGGGATTTGAAGGGCAGCAGTCCTACCCCTTGCAAAAACCGGAGAATGTGTAAGAATTAGTACCGTTCTTGTGAGTCCTGTAATGCACCCCTAGCTCAATTGGATAGAGCATCGGTCTACGGAACCGAAGGTTGCCCGTTCGAGTCGGGCGGGGTGTAATGTGCGAGGGTAAATGCAGGACGTGTTTCACCTCTTTACCACTTCTAACTCATGCAACGTGTCCGGCGGCGTTTCTATGCGCTGACCGGGCTTTTTTATCTCCCCACACGAAGGGAGGTGCTCTGTGACAACAATCATCGACCTCCTGAAAGACATTCGTTGTGGACTTCCACAGACGATTTTTATACTCTCTTTTTTTAACATCAAAACAAAGGATTTATTTGATATAGGATACGCGAGAGGTAGTATTTATCGCGGAATCAACGAATTGGATGGTAAGATTGTCGCCGATGAATTTGTCTCACCAGCGAGACAAATTCTCGCTAGCGAGACAAAATTCTCACCAGCGAGACAAATTCTCGCTAGCGAGACAAAATGTCTCGGTGATGAGACAATGCACAACGTTAACGTTAACAGAACTTTAACTAACGTAACGAACAGCGAAATCGAAAACGAGGCACTGCGCAAGCGGATCGCAGAACTCGAAGCGCAGGTTCGTTTTCTCCTTGAGGAAAGAAAAGCCGGACCTCACCAAGTAATCACAACTCTTCCGGTATCCCCGCCAGCAGGGCAGGAAACCCTCGCACGTCCCGCTTCTCGAATAGAGACGGTAAATTATACCCCTGCGCCGCAAAAGGGCAAAAAACAAGCCGCCGGCAAGCCGGGCAATGGGGAGTCAAAAATCCTCTACGACACCGAAAAGACCATCGTCTCCGTTCTTGACAATATTTCGAAAGAAGACGAATCGGAATATCACCGGCTGATTCATCAGATTGAAACCGACATCAACAAGGCGATGCGGAAAATCCGGCAAAACCCCGATACGATTCTTATCAAGTCGATTTCCCCGTCGATTCTTTTGGAGATTGCCGGTTTTTTTGTCAATCACATCCGAAAGCGAAAAGAGTTTGCATTGGAAGAAGACCATCTTTTCGGTCTCGTCGAAGACACCGTCAACCAGTACGTCAAGTCGGCGGCAAGTAAAAAGGTATTAGGCTCGTTTTTGCGCTGGACCTTTGCAAAAGAATTCCCCGAATACGCTTGGTGCCTGACAACGTCGTATGATGCGGAATGGAAAGACGAAGAACGGGACGCAAGACGTGATAAAAGACCCTCTAGAAAATGGGGCTTTATTCCCGAAAGCAGAACGAGCGTACAGAAAAATGACAACGCCGAACCGCCGCTCTTTGCAGGAAAAAAACAATCGGCAGCGGCTAATGATTCCGGCGGTAAGTCGGATACCGCTGAGCCGTTGCCGGTTGATTCTGCCTGCTCTTGTCCGCCGGAAGAGGCGGCAGTAGGAAACGAAACGCAGGAAAGGATGTTTGCTGAACTCGAAACACTACTCGGCAGTGAACGTTTCAGTGTGTGGTTCAAGAGTTCCGCCGTTGCAGTCAAAGGAGACAACGGAAACAAAACTCTCGTCTTCACGGTTAGAAATCGTTTCGCCGCCGATTGGATTAAAGGCAATTTCGCAAACGAACTCGCAGAAGCAATCCGTCGGCTTACAAACCGGAAAAGTTTGAGCAGATTGCGAAACTGGTGTTGTGCGCAGACCCATTATTCTTAAGCCGTCTGCGCAAATTAAACTGGGGTGCCGGCGGCTCGCAGAATATGAAAATCTCCAATGCGTCCAAGTCAATGGATTCAACTTCGCTGGCGCAGGTGCGGGATGAGAACGACAACGTTTTTCAGGATGTTTCGCTAACCGTTGCGCAGCCGTGGTTCTATACTCCGTTTCAAACATCAGTGACAGAAATCGAGTTGAACGTTATTGCGAATGCCGAGTCAGGGACAATCAGTTTTGCTCCGTTGCCGGGCGTTATGCAAAAACTTGAGTATGCTGCGGTTGATGAGGTGTTTGCAGAGGTCTTATCACGGATAGACATAAAGGAACACACCCGTATATACAAGGGGAAGCCGATAGTCAAATGACAACTGAAACTGAAAAACAAGATATTGATGAACAGTGCCGTCTGCCCGATGGGCGGCGGCGATGTTTAAACTGCGTGAATTGGATTGTAGCCGGAGATGTTCCGGCGTGCGTATTTTTTGAGGGGCATGAGCAGGCATTGACTTGCGAGATGTGGGCTCCTAACCCGTCCCGCCGACAGAGCGGAGTTTATGATTGAAAGAGGAAAACAAAATGATCGTCAATGTGATTGATGGCAACGGAATCGGAATAACCGTTCCTCGAGTAGGAAATATGGTTGTAGGAGAACTCTCGTTTTACATTGACAGAAAAGACAACAAGTTCCTGCGAGTTGAA
>WRCR01000028.1 GCA_009783865.1 Planctomycetaceae bacterium
GTGAAAACCGAGTGAAGGTTTCCAAAAGTAAGTAAATGTAACGATGCTTCCGTAGAGGGAGTGCCGTGTCTTACTTGTGGGGAATCTTCGGCATTCCTGTCTTGATAGCAGTAATGCACCGCTTTGGACTGCGGGAAGAAACCTATCTATTCAACACGCCGCTCCCGTTCTAGAGGGGTTTCTGTTGGCGGGCTTGGTACAGTTTTCCTGTTGTCTTTTATGACAAAATCCAAAATCATGTTACCAGATGAAGTTCTGAAAAGGCTTGCCCAAAAGTATAAGGACGAAGAATTTGCCAAGCATTGTAAAGCGATGGACAGCATAGATGAAAGAATTCGCAAACTCAATATGGATTATTCTGAGGCAAAACATTTTAAAGACCTGTATCGGGGTTACGCCAAAGGCACTGGCGAGCCTGTTCCCTTTGGGGCACCTCCCCATAAATGCTGGGAAGCGGTAAGAAGCTATGATGAAGAAGCAAAAAGGATATATAGTGAAATTGTAAAAGCAGAAGAGTCCCGCGACAAAATGCACACTGCATGGCTTGCCGCTCCTGCTAAAACTCCTGCCCAATGGGTGAAAGAGCATTACCAACAACTTTTCAGAAGAGCAAAAAATGCTCGCACAGAAGAAGATTGGCGAAAACTCGCCGAGGAATTCCGGGCGATGATACCTTATGAAGACAACACGGCAGAGTTAGCAAAAGAGTGCGACCGCAGATACCGAATACTTAAGGAAAGCCGAGAAGAACAGGAACGAGTTGCGAGAATAGAACAAACTAAGAAACAGGAACGCCAACGGATAGCAGAAGAAGCGGCACAGCGGCAGCGTAAGATTGCAAGAAATACCGTTATTATTACCGGCATTTTGTTAGGTTCGATGGTCGGCGGAGGCATTTCCGCTCTCGTTCTTGCTGAACCCGCTGGTGCTACTTCCTTGGCAATGTTGATTGGTGCGTTGACAATGATAGCAGGTTTACTCTATGGTCTCTCCGATGATAGCCCTGACTTGGGGCAAAGAATAGTATATGGATGTGCTTATGTCCCACTTGGTGGAGGTATTGGATGTGCAATGGGTGCTATCATCGTACTTGTTCTCGCTTTTTTACTCTCACTCTTCCCTCCTGCTATTTCTATCGTCATTGGTACCGTTGTCGGTGGATTGATAGGCGGTTTCATAGGAAAAGAAGTTGGAGAAAAATATAATAAATGAAGCATCACTATTTTGGAGTTAGTATCCCCGCCCGTTTTCGGCTAACTTTCCGGTGCGTTGCCGGAGAGATTTTTTAATGTGTTCCTTTAACCAATGGAGGTAATTATGCCTGAAGCAGTTCAATGTCCTTATTACAGCGGCAGCGGATACTGCAACATTTCCGGATGCTCACAATCGGAGTATCAGAGAGCAAACTATTGCTGCACCGAAAAGAGCAAGGAAAATTGGCAATCCTGCGCAAACTATCAAGGTGCCGGCGAAATCACTCGCATCGAAAAACGAGTGCGATGAATGGTTTTACGAGCGGGAAACTATTGTTTCCCGCTTTCACGAAAAGACGTTTTTCGGTAAAGCGGAAATCGCAGATTTCCGCTCGTTACCCCACCGACACAGTCGGGCTTTGAAAAAAATTTTCGAGTCAGGGCTTGTTGTTCGGTGGTTGCGGGTTGCCGGGGAAACGACTAGTTGACATAGAGAAATATGCCGGGTAAAATTACCTGTGATTCATTTACATTAACCACCTTTTTTGAAAAGACAATTTGGAGAACTAATCTATGCAGCGGCGTGATTTTTTGACAAGCGCGATGGCAGCCGGTGCGGCTGCGATGACAACCCTTTCTGCGAAAAATCAAGCCGCAGAAACACCGACCAAGAAACCCGGTATAAAACTTGGGCTTTACAGTATTACTTACCGCGGCGTTTGGTACAAAGGACCCGCCCTCGACTCGTTCCAATTGGTTCGGGAAGCGAAAAAACAAGGTTGGGAAGGACTTGAGTTGAGCGCAGACCGTCCGCATGCTTCGCCCTTGGATTTTGACAAAGACGCAAGAAAAAAACTTCGCGATTTGTCAGGCGAACTTGAAATACCTATCTGTGCCGTTTCGCCGAATTGCAATTTGTCCAGTCCGCTTCAGACGCAATACGAAGCAATGATTTGCTACGTCCGCGAATGTATCAAACTGACCAGCGATATTGGTTCGCCGATATGTAAAATTCTTGCCGCTTCACGCGGATACACAATGGGCGACGACGGAGTCGCTTCCTACGAGTTGACGGGCAAACACGAACCGTGGCCTTACTGGAAGAAAGACCGCCGCCCCTTGGTTGTCGCTGCTCTCAAAGAGTTAACCAAAACAGCGGGTGATTATGGTGTCGTAATTGCCTTGCAGAATCACGGACCGGATATTATCAATGACTACAAAGACGTGCTGGCAATGATTCGTGATGTCGGTTCGCCGTATTTGAAAGGAAGCATGGACATGAACTGCGAACCGGATGGTGAATCCGATAAGCGTGCCTGGGATATGGCGCGGGATTCGGGACCGCTGCAAGTCCATTCACATTTGAACGGCGAATTCAAAAGAGATGCCGACGGCAAAGTTGTCTTGATTGCTTCCGGCTATTTCGACAAAGGATATTGGGGACGCAAGATTGCGTATCCGGCTTATTTCGAAGCACTTACTTCCATCGGATACAACGGTTTTTACACATGGGAGTATTGCCATCCCGCCATCGTGGACGGCAAGTACGCCGGTATAGATTATGTGAACGACCAAACCAAAATGGCTCTCGAATACATGAGAGAATTGCGTAAGAATGCTTTGGCAAAAAACAATGCGAAATGATGGTTGTTGTGTCGTTCACAAAAGCCGGAATGGAGTGGAACGTTGAGCGGAGAGTGGTTAGTGGCGAGTAGAGAGCCGCCGACTGCGTCGGCGGACATTTGAAAAAAAATTCCATTGAGGGTATTGACTTTCCATTTCAAACCGGCGAAAATGTTTTTGATTGGTGTTTTTGTTTTTAACTAAACTTGTTTAACCCTTGGATTACCACAATGACAGACAAATTATCCCGCCGAAATTTTTTGGCAACGTCCGCAATGACCGCCGCTTCCGCCGGTCTGTACACCGCTGTTGGAAACACTTTCGTTTCCGCACAGGAATCAAAAGCAGATGCCGTCTATACGGCGCAGATTGTTAGGGTTCCCGAAGATGCCCGCTGCGCAGAAATTAAAGCCGCCGGCTTCGACGGTATCGAAGTAACTGGTCGAGAAATTTCAATCGAAGAAGCCGAAAAAGGCAGGAAAATTGCCGATAAACACGGCTTGAAAGTTCATTCCGTAATGCGCGGCTGGACGAACATCAATAATCCCGATGCCTTCGATAAAGACATCGAAAGCGTCAAACATGCAATTAAACTTGCCGCCGTCTTCGGTGCGGATGCCGTCCTTTGGGTACCGTGCCGCACCGGCGGAGGAATGAATCCGAAAGAAGGCAGACCGACAACCGGCATTGCTATGCCGGCAGCGTGGGACTTCGATATTGATTTCGACCCTGCTACATTGAGGGTTAAGTCCGTTGCTCCAAGCGGCGATTATTCAGAATATGTTGCCGAACAGAATAAAGCGACCGAAGCAACGATAAAAGCCGTCGGGCAGTTGATACCGGTTTTGGAAGCCGAAAAAATCAACCTCGGCATCGAAAATGTTTGGAACAATCTTTGGAGTACTCCGAAGTACTATGCGGCGTTATGCAAATTCTTCAAACATCCCCGCGTCGGTTCATACTTTGACCTTGGCAATCACGCCGTTTATGCTAATCCGGTCGAGTGGCTCAAAGCATTGGGCAAAGAAAAGCCGCCGTATAAACTGCATATCAAGGGTTTCAAAGTCGAAGAAGTCAAAGGCAAACTCGGCGGCGGTCCCGGCAACTGGTGCCCCGTTGATGAGTCCTCTATCGACTGGAAAGCCGTCCGGCAAACTATGCGGGACATCGGATACACCGGCTGGCTGACAGTCGAAGAAGGCAGACGGACTGATAAACAGTATGTCGAGATAATGACTGCGATGATAAATTCGTAAGAAAATCAATTCGTTGACCGGTATTCAAACACCGACGAAACACGGAGAAAATGGTGAGAACGTACATTCCGTTTATTCTTGCTGTCTTGTTGACGGCAGCCGCTGTTCTTGCGCAGGAAAAAATAGATACGGCGAAAGAACCGTGGCTCGTTGAAAGTGCGAGAATCCCTGCTGGCCTGGATTTTCAGAAGAAGCCCAGGCAGATTTGGGCGAACTCCGTCATAGGTATGACGATTCCCGAAATCCTGAAAGGTCCCATCGAAGCGGAACGCTGGGTCAACGAACCGCCGAAGGACCTCGCCGGAAAGTTTGTCCTTGTCGATGTGTGGGCAACTTGGTGTCCGCCCTGCCGAAGAAGTTTGGCTCTTCTGGAATACTTTCATAAAAAGTATCCCGATAAACTCGTTGTTGTTTCCATCTGCGAAACCGATGAGGAAGCGTTGAAAAAAATGGAGGGGCCTACCAAACTGGCGGACATCAAAGCACCGCTGGCGGTCGATACTCACCGCCGTTTTGCAAACGCACTCGGTGTGTATGGTATTCCGCATGTTGTTCTCATCGAACCTATTTACGGTGCAGTCGTTTGGGAAGGCATGCCGACTCAAATCGGATATGAATTGAGCGATGCGATTGTCGGGAAAATCCTTGCGAACCTCGACAATCCGGTTATCAAAAGCAAGTTGCCGAAGAAAGCACCGTTTGAATTCAAGATGTGTCCGCCCGACCCAAACAAAGTCAATGAAAAACCAAAAGAACCGATACGTTCCGTTGGTGATGAATAACGGCACAGAATAACCGGTGTAAAACAACGATGTACCGCTTGCCGCATATTACTTTTGTTGCCGCTTTTCTGTTGCTGACCTCCGTCGGCTGCGGAAAGAAAGAACCGCCGGTTATCTATATTTATTGCAGTGAACTTTACTGGAATACGATGTGGGAAGAGGCGGAACTCTTCAAACATCTTTATCAGGTTAGAGTCGTCTTGATACCGATTTTGCCCGAAACGGCAGCGGCAGAAACGCCGGACAGCGGACAAAAACCTGCGATGCCTGCGCCGTCAAATAGCGGCAATAGACAAAATCGGCGTATAAACACTCCCTGGCATAGCCGACCGCAGATTCAGCGGACTTTTTCGCCGGAACTTTTACTGCTTGATACGAAACTGACCGGCTTGATAACCTCGTTTGCAGAAGGAAAACAATACGGCGACCTTTACGTTAGTGAGTCGCCGGAACAAACCGGAGAATTACAACGGTATTCGCTAATTAAAGATGAATATCCTTTTGCTTATTTGACTCTGCAATTACTTGTTGCGAAGGAGAATCCGAACAATGTCAAAACCGTTCAGGATATACTTGTGAAGAAATTGAAGGTAGGCATTGTTGCGCCGTCCCGTTTCGGAATGGGGTCGGCTGCGTGGGACGTTCTTTCAAAGGCATCGCAGCAGGTTTTGCAATCGGAGAGGTCGGCAAAGGAAACGCTCTATAATCAGGTGCAGATTTATAATAATCGGCAGGATTTGATTGCGGCAATGGCAAAGGGCGAAGTCGATGCGGCTTTCGTTTGGGACGTTTTGGTGAGCGATACTGTTTCATTTGCTGATGTTGTACCGCTGCAAGGCGATGAGCGCATATGTGCGGAGCAGTCGATAATTTCGCTGCGTATTGCTAACGAACCCGGACACGGCAGACGATTTGCCGACTTCCTGACATCTCCGAAGGGGAAGTACATTTTGTATAAGCACGGTTTTGTATCGAAACCGCTGTAGAGAAAAGCGGATTCACGGCAGTCCGATTGTAAGTTTTTTGTCCGCAGATTAGAGCGGCACTTTTTGCTCTTGCCGACATTAGCGGGTCGCAAAAATTCTTGCTCGCACTGTCGATTAACACGAAAAAAATTTGGAAAAGACAATTTTGCATGCTATATTCTGACACTAAATAACCGAGCATTGTCTTTCAAACGGTAAAAACGGAATGTATTCACGCCGAGTCGCAGTTAGCGGAATGGGAGTTATCAGTCCTGTTTCCTTGACGCTTGACGGATTATGGGACTCCCTGCAATCCGGCAGGAGCGGTGCGCGTCCTTTCCAATGGGAAGACGGAACTGCCGCGCCGGTTTCCGTTGCCGCACCCGCGCTCTTCACCGGCGATATTGATGATTTCGATATTTCGGACACTTCCCAGAAAAAGGCAGTTAAAAAATCGCAAAAAGTGATGTCGCGGGAAATACAGATGGCGGTTGCCGCCAGTTGCCGCGCTTTAAAAAACGCCAACGTGTTTTTCGGACAGTTTTCGCCGGAACGTGTCGGCATTTCCTTTGGTTCGGATTATATCGTCACAACGCCGGAAGAAGTTGTGGACGCTGTCCGCGCCGTTAGCCGACTATGTAACGATAACCGTCCGCTCTTGAACCTCATGGAAAAGAACGGCAAATTCGATTTTTCTCTGTGGGCGAAAAACGGCTTGCCGAAAATGCAGCCGCTTTGGCAACTCAAGTATTTGCCGAATATGCCGTCAAGTCACATCGCAATTCTGAACAACTTTCACGGTCCGAGCAACTCGATTACATTGCGGGAAGCATCAATCGGTGCGGTTATCGGAGAGGCGGCATCAATTATCGGAAGCGGCAAAGCCGACCTTATGCTGGTCGGTACAACCGGCAGCCGGATTCTTCCCTTCAAAATGCTGGCGGCAATGCAGCAGGAAGAGATTGCATCGGAAACCTGCTGTCCGTTTGACAAAAACCGGCAGGGAACTATTCTCGGAGACGGTGCCGGTGCGCTGTTATTAGAGGAATGGGAGGGTGCCGAAAAGCGCGGCGTGCCGATTTTTGCTGAGATAGTTTCCGCTTCATACCGGATTAACTGCAACATGAACGGCGGAGCGAATATCCGCGCCGCTGTTGCAGCGGTATTGCAGAATGTTTTGAAACAAGCGGAAATGCAGCCGGAAGATGTCGGTTTTATCTGCGCACACGGATTGGGAAGTCCGCCGGCAGACAGGCAAGAAGCGTTGGCGATAAACGATGTTTTCGGGTTGCGCAAGAAACCGGTGCCGGTTGCAGCGGCGAAAGGATATTTCGGCAACATTGGTGCCGGAGCAGGTGCGGTTGAATTAATGTCCGGTATTTTATCGCTGCAACATGGGACGGTGTTTCCAACGCTGAATTACGAGACCGCTGACCCGGAATGTCCGATTCTTGTTTCGGCTAAAGACGACATACCGGCGGGCAATTCGTTCATCAAGATAGCGTTTAATCGTCAAGGACAAGCATCGGCGGTGCTGGTTAAATCCCGCGTTTAGAGCGTTTCAATGATTACTCTGGCAAGAGTTTTTCTGATTTGTTAATCTATTTTCAATCCGATAGAGAATTTGTCAGTATGGAGCGGCATCGGCTTTTGCTTTGGCTGTTCTGGTGAAGAGGATGGCTCGTTCGGCGACAAGCCGTTCGGTCGGGCTGATATTGGTAAAATCCACTCATAAAACGCTGTAAGGGGATGAAGAAACATTACTCCTTTAATTACATCAAAAAATGGAAAAAGGAAAGCATTTGAACGCACTCTGGAACATTCCCGCCGTGCAATCGTGTCCCGTAAGTGCCGACGGGGGATATGATAGTCCATAACACCGTAATTTTAATCGTTAATAGTCGAAAGTCAACTCAATCGAGTTTTCAAATCGAGATTTACAATTCGATATTATGAAATCAGCGTTCCGATTTTTTCGCCCTGCAATGCTCTTTCGAGATTGCCTTCTGTGCGGAAATTGAAAATCATTATCGGCATCTTATGCTCACTGCACTTCGCTATCGACTCCTGGTCCATAATGCGAAGATTCTGCCGCATTACCGCCTCGTAAGTCAATTCAGGATACAATACCGCGTGCGGATTCTTCACAGGGTCATCGCTATACACTCCGTCAACCTTCGTCGCCTTGAGCAGAATGTCCGCCCCGAGTTCCAACGCCCGCTGCGCCGCCGCCGTATCAGTCGTAACAAAAGGACTGCCGGTGCCGCCAGCCAAAAGAATTGTCCGATTGTTTTCTAGATGATGAACCGCTCGCCGCCGGATATACGGTTCCGCAACTGTTTCCATCGGGAATGCCGTCATCAACCGTGTCGGCTGACCGGATAACTCGACAGCGTCCTGCAATGCCAAGCCGTTTATCACCGTTGCAAGCATGCCCATGTAATGAGCCGTTGACTCCTGAATTGCAGCGTTTGCCGCTTTGAATTGTCCGCCGCGCAAGATGTTTCCGCCGCCCATTACAACGGCAATCTGAATGTTCTTCTGCGCAACCGATGCCAGTTGCGCCGCAAGATGCATCACCGAATCCATCGCAATACCGCGACCATCGGCGGGACAAAAACATTCGCCGGATATTTTCAATACAACACGGCGGGATTTGGTTTGGGCTGATTCCGGCATATTATCCTCTTTCAAAAACAAAGTCCTCCGGCAAATACAGCAGTCGGGCGCAACTGCTGCAAGTTATCGGCTTTTTTTGCAAAATTAGTGCAAGCGAATTGATAGGTATCTGGTGATTGCAGCCGCCGCAAAACTTCTGCTGAACTACTACCGCCAGTGCTTCACTGCCGCCGTTATTGCGGACGAGACGGGTATATACCTCGCTGAAACTTTTCGGCAATTTGACTTCTTCAGTTTGGAGCAGCACTGTAAATTTTTTGATTTCCTCATCAATGCCGGGTTTCTCTTCCTGAAATTTCTTTTTCGTCTGTTCGTGAATTTCCTGTAATTTTTTTAATTCTTCTTGTACCGGCGAAATAGTTTTAGCGAATGCTTCCGCTTTGTCCATTGCTTCCAAAGCATCGATTTCCAAGTTATCACGTGCCGCTTCGTCAATTTGAATCTGCGACTGCAACGCTTGATAATCGCGGTTTGTCTTTGCTTCCTGCAACTGCTGCTTTCGCTTGGTAATGTTTTGGTCGCTTGCCGTAACCTGCTGTTCTTTGTCTCTTGCAGCGGTCAATAACTTTTTGTGTTCGTTTTGAATCTCTTCAAGTTTTTCACGCTGTTTTTGTATCTTCTGTTCCTGCGATTTTTGTACGGCAGGACCGCGACGCAATCGGCTTTGTAAGTCGGCAAGACGTATTTGAAGTTGATGTATTCGTTCTAAAGTACTACGTAAATTGATGTTATCTGAATCTGACATATTTGGAAAAACGCCGCATAATTCTAACGCACTATCTCAATAAATTCGGAAAAAGGTATTTTACCCTACTTCTGCGGGATAAACAAGACGGGGCTGTTTTTGTCAATTTTTCTGCCGTAATCGAAAGATTGCGAAAAATAGCCGCTATTGTCCGATTGCGGAATAGGCGCGGGAACTAAAGCCGCCCGCCTCTTTGATATGTTCTCCATTACACTTCCCAACTGTTGCCGGTATTCGGCTTCGGCGGTGCGGTTTCCGGCTTCTTCGGCGATGCCAGCGATGTGCTAATCTGAATTCCCGCCTTTGTCTCCGTTGTGCCGTTGCCGCCCGAAGCAAAACCGCCCGGCTTGGAAAACGCACCGGAACCTTTCGGCGGCGGAACTACTGCCGCTGACGGCGACACCAATATCTGCGTCTTGCCGATATTGTCCTTGGAAACCTCACCATTCGTCTTCGAGATAAACTCAACAGAACCGCTTGCCGTCTTGGACACCGCTTGACCGGTGTTGCCTTGTCCGACTGACGCACCGAACTTTTCACAAACCTGCTTCCACGTCTCTTTTTCGGAATTGAGAACCCGCAAAGCATCATCGAGATTTTCCTGCTTGTAAGTCATACCCGCTTCCGCTAGACGGCGGAATATAAACAGATAAATAGACGCTAATTGCCTCGCAATTTCGGGATTGCCTTCCTTGTCGAGAGACGACAATATAGCGGCGATAATATCTTGCGCCTTCATCAGCGATTCCAAACCGACATCGATTTTGTCTTCCGACCATGCTTTCTTGGTGCGGTGAACGTTTTTAATCGCCGCTTCCACAAGCATCAGTTGCAGTTTCTGCGGTGTCGCTGTTTGAACTTCAGCAAGAATATAATTATCCCTAGCGGTATTTTGATAAGCCATTAGTAAGATTAGTAAGAACTGCCGTTTGAACTGTAATAGGACTGCCAGTTTGTCGAAATGTTGGCAACTGAATTCATATCAGCGGACATCTTCGCCATAGCTTGTTCCATTTGATAAAACTTCTTCAGCATCAGCGTCCTTCTTGTTTCCAATCGGGCGGACATATAATTTATGCGTTCATAGTTATTATCTATTTTTGTTCCCAAGGTTTCAAGCCGTTTGTAAAGTTTTCCGACACTGGTGCCGGTGTATGTGTTGGCAACGTCCATGAACTTCTGCGCCCAGCCGTCCGAAACCTTGACGAGTTTTATGTTGCCGTCTTCGTCCCGTTCTCCGCTGGGGTCGGCAATTTCTTTCTGCCGATTGAAAAATTCCTGTACGCCTTCTGGATTGCTCTCCCAAAGTGCATCGAAGACCGTATCGTCAAAAACGAGTTTGCCGGTCTCCGTATTTATTCCGTCATCGCCGGTGCTGCGGCGGATTGTAACGCCGAGCGATTGAATCGAGTTAATGCCCGGAATGCCGTCAACCTGTTTTAATATCGCCTCGGCAATGTCCGAACCGAATCGTTTCATGTTGGAATCGCTGTAAAGAATGTTACCGGCATTCAATGATACCGAATAATACGTATCCTTGTTAAACTGTTCACGGAATCTATTGTAGTTATCGACAAACGCTTGTATAGACGCTTTTACATCAGCAGAAGAACCCGCGCTGGTAATGGTCACCGGTGAATCCGATGTTCCCGTTATCGTGAGGTCGATTCCGTTGATGATGTTCTTGAACGTGTTGGAAGACGAAGTCAAGGTCGCACCGGCATTGGAAGTGCTGTCCCCGTAGACAAGAACGGCATCCTGCGCTTCGGAAAGATTCTGCGTTGTCAATCCCAAAACGGAAAGGTCGATGTTAAACGCACCGGCTGCACCGGTGGTCTTGCCCGTTATGACAAGACGATGCGGCGTGTTAGAACCATCGGTGAGAATCGAAGCCGTAAATTGTCCGCCCAACGCATTGATTTTATCGCGGATGTCCATCAGGGTATCTTTTTCTTCAACGTCAATCGAAAAGGTCGTGCCGCCCGAAAGAGACGGTTTCTTACCGGCTTCAAGCGTTGAAGGGTCAACCGTTCCGGCAATTCCCAAGTCGCGGCAGATTCTTGACGAACCGCCGTCTTCGATTATGAATCTTCCCGTTCCTCCGGCATTGTCAACGAGTTCGATTCCGTCACCGGTTTCATTGATTTTTGCATACACCCGCAGCGAAGTCAGCGAATTGATGCCGTCAATGATTTCTCCAACCGTTGTGTGCCGCGCTGCGTCAATATAGAACGTTTCCGACGCGCCGGAACTATCCGTGACTCTGATTTGTCCGCCTGCCAGTGTTACGCCTTTGCCGCCGTTGAGTTCCGATAACTTCGTATTGAACGAAATAATCTGTTTATTCAAACTGGCACCATTTACACTGCTTCTTGCGGTGCTGCCGATATTTAATCCGAAGAGTTCGGCAATCTTCGGACTTTCGGTTACCATCACCGGATTGCTGTCTTCGTCAAAAACCGGATTGCTTTCGCTGTCAAGTTGCTGATGTGTTGACTCCACATCACGGAAAATCATGTCGTGAGTAGTTGCGCCGCTTTTATCGATGAGCCGCAGACCGTTGTTTGCTTGATTTTTTTCAATCGTTATTCCAACATTATCACCGAGAGAAATTGCATTTTCATCTGCATCAACCCACGAAGCACTTTCCATCTTGCTGTTCAGCAAAGCGATTGCTTCGTTCAGTGTCCCGCTTTGTAATTGTTTTACTTCGGCAGCGGAAAACGTCAGCGTTGCTTTGTTGCCTGCTCTGTCCTGCACTTCAATATCACCGGCGATTGCACCGGCAATTCCATAGCCGCCGTTGAGAGTCGCAACAAGCGGCGAATCCAATGAACCGATGATGCTTCGCCCTTGAAACGATGCTTCGGAAAACGAAAAGCCGACGGCGTTGGATTCGTTCATGTTCATCAGTCCGAGCGATTGAAGTATCGGCGAACTAACCGACAGAGCATTTTGTCCGACTTTCGTAGTTGCGCTTGTGTCGGCAACAAACTCTCCGGCATGTTCACCGGTTTTGTATTTAACGAAACCGTATTCGTCTAACTCATAATCATCGGAGTCGAAAACACTCGGCAGCGTGTATTCCGGCGGTATAGTTCCCTCAACGAGGTCGCCGCGAGTGTACTTGATGGTAGTGTCGGTCAGTTTTAGCGACCTGCCGTCATCGCCGATGCTTGCGATAATTTTGCCGTTGTTATTTGCGCTGGTGTTGATAGTGTTGATTAAATCGCCGATAGTTTGTTCTTTATAACCTGTTGAACCGCTTTCGGTAGAGGAAGCCATCTTGTTAAAATCGACATTGATAATCGTTCCGTCTTTGCAGGTGAAAACTAAATCGCTTCGGTAGTTATCGAAAATAACGCCGTTACCGTCATTCAGGATACTCAAGCGGGTATTCTCACCGAGTTTATAAATCGAATTGCTGGTAATCTTTTCGTTGCCGGAGGAATTGCTCGTTGTAAATCCGAGTGAAGCGGCAGTTCTTCCGTTGGATACTTCCTGAATTTTAACGTCGCCGGTTCCTCCGCTCAAGTCCGAAAGAACGAGTTTATCGCCGTCTAGTTCCGCCCAGACATCGGCAGTACGATTGTTATTGATAGCGTCAATGACATCGGACATCGTTACGCATTGCCTCAAATCGATGGTTGCTCTTGTACCGCTTCCGTCTGTCACGCGGATATAGCCCTTTTCAAAGCCGTCTCCGCCGTTGATGTCTTGCAGATAAATCGTTTGGTCCAGCGACCATTGTTTTCCGATGGTAATTGTGCCGGTCTTTCCCAATGCAGTTGTTGCACTGGAAACACCCTGCGAGATGGTTTGCTGCGCACTTGCCGTCTTGACCGGCGTGAAAGTATAAACGCCCGGCACCGGTGTTCCATTTGGATTTGGCGATACGGTCAACAAGGAGGTATTGCTGCTTGAGACCTCACAGCGTTTATAAACGTCCGGTTTGTTCAGATTATTGACCATGTACGACGTGGTGAGAAACAGCGTAATCAGATTGGAATACGCTGATTCTTCCGCTTCCAGCCGGGTAGTGCGGTTCTGCAAATTGGTGATGGGAATCGCCTCAATCTGCATCAACTGGTTGACTAGCGAAGTGTAGTCAATACCTGAAATTAAACCGATACTGCTGGATATACCTGACATTGGATTATCCTCGTTTTATAGTAGCCCAGTCCCGTCAGGGCGGGCATAGTGAGACCGCACATCTCGTAAAATCGGCATTTCCGCACGGCAAATTCATGACTCTGCGGTAAATGCGGATAGTAAACATAAAGTAATATAGATAAAATAACGGTTATGAACATTATGTGTGATAAAAAGCATTTCGTTTGTCTCAAAGAGAAAAAAATGCGGCGAAAACTGCAACTCCGGCGGTATATTTTTTCTAATCGGTACAACCGGCAGAACCGGACAAAAAGAGCGCGGGATTGCGCCCTTTGTGTGTTTCAATGCAATTTCCTTCAAGAGAACGTGATACTATTGACGAAAATTCCCGATAACCGTGTATTTTTTTGCAATTTGCCGAAAAAAATGGTAAAATAGAGGTAGAGAAAGACACTGGTACTTTTTGTCCTTGCCTGAAACAGGGGAAATTCCTATAATTGCGTGTGTATGCATCGGCGGAATCGCCGCCGGTCGGTACTTAATCGATGTTTGGAGAAAACAATGCTGAAGTGTTTTAATGTCCGCCGCTGGTCTTTAACCGTGATGACGGTACTTGCCGTCTCTGTTGCCGGTTCACTTTGTGCCGAGCCGCTGCCTACCGCCAATCCTCCGGTCGAGTTCGACTACTACACTTCGCCGGAAGGAACAAGTTATGCCGCTGTCGGCTTGCGAAGTATTCCGGTTACAAATGATATTCCTTGCGAAACCGTAGTCCTGTTTAATACTTCGGCAAGTCAAAAGGGACAGGCACGAAAGGATTCTTTTGAAACCCTTAACTCAGTACTGGCAAATCTTCCTGCCGGGACGAAGGTGAAACTTTACGCACTGGACGTTGAAGCCAATGCGCTGACACCGGATTTCGCCGCAGTTGGTTCGCCGGAATTGGGTATCGCACTTCAACAACTTCAACGCCGGGTTCCGCTCGGAGCAACCGATTTGACTAGCGGTATTCAAGCGGCAAAGACCTCGTTTAGCGGACGCAATCCGAATGTCAAACGTTCTGTCATTTATCTCGGTGACGGACGCTCAATGGCAAGAACAGTTGATGTTCCCGTTTTCAAAAAGGAAATCGACGATTACCGCAATGCGAAAATTGCGTTTAATGCCTGCACTATCGGCGTGAACGCTAATCTCGGACTAACGGCGGCATTTGCAAATCAAACAGGCGGCTTGCTCGTTGATATGAACACCACGATTAAAAACGAATACGGCAAAGTTATTGAAGCAGTCGATGAAGCAATAGCGCAAAATAAAGAGTTTGCGGAGATGCCGAACTTCGGAAACACAGCCGGTAAAAAATTAGCGGAAGCCGTTCAAGCGACAGTTGTTTGGGTGAACAGCGATTCATATTCTTTCCCGTCTTCTTGGACGGTATATCCGAAACAACTTCAGCCGCTCCGCAGCGACAGGGAAACCATTGTTATTGCTAAAACGGATGCAGCGGTTGAGCCGTTCAAACTTGAAGTTCAAGGTGTTGCACCGGGTAAGGAAGTTAAATTCGGCTGGAACTTTGCCCCGAATAATAACCCCGGTGTGAAAAATGCTAATAAATATCTTGCGGTAGTCGCCGGTGTTGCGGCAAAAGACGACGGCTTGACGATGCCGATTGTCGGCTGGGAAGGTCTCGACTCATTGCGGGATAATTTTGCAGTGAACATAGTCAATCAGTTGAGACAGGCAGAGAAAGCAATCGAATCGGGTGATTCCCAAAGTGCTGCGAAGTTGCTTAACAATATCTTGAAATACGACCCGCAGAATGCCGCCGCATTGCGCCTTTTGGGCACGGCGAATGAGTCCTTGCAGGCAGCGGTTCACGGCAAAGTCGGCAGAAATGCAGCCGACGATGTCAAAACAAAAGGAACATACGTCGAATCAATACCGATACCGAAAGAAGATGATAAACCGGCGGACGACGATAAGCCGGTTGCGGCTTATGTCGACAATGTCCGGCTGGAACAGTCCATAGAGGCACAGAAAATTGAAAATGAAGTCCGCAAAGTGATTATCGAAACCTCAAAGTTTATGAATACTGACCCCGAACTTTGTTTGCAGGAACTCAAGTTAACACAGCAAATGGTGCGGGACAATGCAGCACTGTCACCTGACTACCGGAGCATGCTTCTTGACCGTCTGAGCAATCAAATAAAACAGGTTACGCATGCGCAGTATCTCAACGATAAAAAACGTGAGCGGCAGGTGAGAAGCGAAGGTGTTCGGCAGGAAAGAGAGATGACCTTGCAGGCGTTGCAGGGAAACCGTGAGAAGGCGGTGCCGGTTTTTGACAGATTTGATTTTCTGATGAGTACCGGTGAATACAAGGTGGCAGTTAAAGTAGCCGAAGAGGTTGCCGCCCAACTGTTGCCGGACGATACCACACCGTTCACAGCATCACTGCTTGCCTCAATGACTTCGTATATTGAAGAATACGAACAGTTGCGTCAGCGCCGCATTATCGGATTTGTTGAAGCGATGATGACAGCGGAACGTTCCTTTGTTCCGATACCGGACGAACCGCCGATAACTTACATCGAGCCGGAAAGATGGAGAATTCTCTCCGACCGAAGAAGAGAACGCTATGCCGTCGCTGACTTGTCGGATTCGGGTGAAGCCCAGAAGAAAATTACTAAGGCGTTAGACCGCACTATCGATATAGAATTGGACGATACCCTGACCTTTGAGGACTTGTTCAACATGATAAAGGAAAAAAATCCGGGTATGAACATAGCCATTGACCCGAAAGGTGCCGGCGCAGTGGGCATTCAACTTTCCAGCAATGTTGTTCGTGAACCGGTGTCCTATCACGGAGTTAAACTCCGCAGCGCGTTGCGCCTGATATTGAGCGGTCAGGATTTGACTTACTGCATCCAGGACGAAGTCCTTCTTATCACGACGGAAGACGAGGCGAAGAAACACATGTCCGTCAAGGTTTATCCGATGCAAGACCTTGTAGTTGACCCGACCCCAATGGGCGGCGGTATGGGCGGCATGGGCGGCGGTATGATGGGCGGCGGTATGATGGGCGGCGGTA
>WRCR01000029.1 GCA_009783865.1 Planctomycetaceae bacterium
AATTAAAAATACCCGTCCGGCGTGGTGCCGTATGGAATGAATTAAGAGTTTCGTCAACAATTCTAAAGCCGTTTAGCCCCGTTTCGTAGAAACGGGCAAAAACGGATTGGTTGACTTCACAGACCAGCGGCTTTGCCGAGTGAAGATGACCCATGCGTATGAATAGTGGCGTGCTTCCGTAGGGGGAGCGTCTGCGCATACGCAATGGAAATCTTCAGCGTTATAGTTATTTATGAAGCGCAGCACTTTGGTCGGTGTGAAGAAAACCATCTTTAGAACGCATCGCTCCTGTCTTGAGCGTTCTCTGTTGTCGTTCTCGGCTTGATTCCCGGCATAGTGCCGGAAAGCAGGTACACAAAATAACAACTAGAAACTATGCCATGTCAAAAAAGTCAAGCAACTCTCAAATTGGGTCACTGAGATTCTTTGGGATATTTTTCGCAATAATTGCACTCGTTATTCTTATTTTTGGGACCATTCTTGTTGAAATAATACCATGTGGGGGGCCAATACTGAATTATTATCTGGATCGTTATGTGCATGATCATCATGTGCATACAGATGGCATTATACTGAAGTACAATGATGGAAAAGAGTTAACAAAAGAAGATAAGGACAAGTTCTGGTCTTTTTACGGTACGGTATTTCCCGAAAAATCAGGAGATATAAAAATAGATCAACTCAACTGTCTGGAAGAAAATTGGAAATATGATGACGGATCCAAAGCCGAAGTCAATAATAATTTCGAAGAAAATAATGATTCCCACATAACACTACAAGATACCCAAAGTGGTAGAGATTAGGATGCCGCAAACTGATAATTAGTGAACGATCTAGCATTTCCAGTATGTTAAGCGAGGTAGACAGCGGACGGTGTTTATTATTTGGCAGATTTCCGCACGAGATATATAAGTACCGTTGCTTGTGCAACGTGGCTCTGATTTTTCGACAAAATCTCGCTACTCAAAAGCGGCACTTTTTGCTCTTGCCAAGTTTGACGGGTATGATAGAATTTGCGCCGATTACCCGCAAGTTTCGCTACGCTACACTTGCGGCTCTTTTAAACAACGCCACTCGCTATTCACCACTAGTTGTTAAGATAAGTAAAATAATGTTAAAATAGGTAGTCACCATGTGCAAAAAGATACAATTTACAGAAGTGTTTTGTTTTCAAGCAGTTACGTCAATAAATTTTTTCGATTTAGGGCTTGATGTTAGGTGGTTGTCGGGGTGCCGGGAAACATAAAATCGGACTGCGATTAAGTGTAAGGACTATTGATTATCTCCATTCTGTAGTTATCATGAAAGAGTAAATTTACTTTCCCCTTTGAAACAATTTTACCTTTGAAAAAGGAGACGATGCTATGAAACATAGCAACTACACAAGCCGCCGTCAGTTTTTACAAACATCAACGGCTGCTCTTGCAGTCAGTTCATTGGCTGCTTTGCAAACCCCGCGGGTTCACGCCGCTGAAGGCGGACCGCTCAAAATCGGTTTAATCGGCTGCGGCGGACGCGGTTGCGGTGCCGTAGTTCACGGTATGACGCATGACCCCAATGTCGAATTAGTTGCCGTCAGCGACCTTATGAAAGAAAAAGCCGAAGGCGGTGTCGCACAGTTGCGTGAAAAATTTAAAGACCGCATAAAAGTGACACCCGAAACGACCTTTTTCGGCTTTGACGGTTATAAGTCCGTTATTCCGCTTGCCGATGTCGTATTCCTCTGCACTCCGCAGCACTTTCGTCCCGTAACATTGAAAGCGGCGATTGAAGCCGGAAAACATTGTTTCTGCGAAAAACCGATTGCCGTTGACGCAACCGGTGTCCGCAGTGTTCTGGCATCCGCAGCGTTGGCAAAAGAAAAGGGCTTGAACATCGTGACCGGTCTTATCAACCGCTATTCACCGCGGGTTAGGGATTGCATGAAACGGGTTCAAGACGGACAAATTGGCGATGTTGTCACCGCAAGAGCGGAACGAATGGGCGGTCTCTGGATGCGCCCAAGAGCAGAAGGCGAAAATGAAATGCAGTATCAAATGAAGAACTGGGTCAACTTCAACTGGATGGCAAGCGAGTACATCAACGATGTGACCGTCCACCAACTTGACGTTTCCCTCTGGAGCATGGGCGATGATGTAAATCCCGTCAGTGCTTTCGGTCTTGGCGGTCGTATTGTCCGCACCGGAGTTGATGCCGGCGATATGCTTGATACGATGTCGGTTGTCTTTGAATACGCTGACGGCAGACCGCTTTATGCGTTCAGCAGATGTATTCCGGGCTGCTTCGGTTCCGCTTCCGCCCATATCAATGGAACGAAAGGAAAGGCGGAAATCGGCAATGTCGGTTTTGGAACCGTCCGTATTCTCGGACAAAATCCATACGAGTCAGCAAAAGAACAGAATCCCGACCCGTATTTCGTGCAGCATACGCGGCTTTACAATGCTGTCCGCAGCGGCGGCAAGGAGTATGTCAACGATTTGCCGTACACTGCCAAGGCAACAATGACGGCAATTTTAGGACGTATGGCAGCGTATTCCGGCAAGAGAGTAACTTGGGAAGAAGCGTTTAATTCGACAGAGGATTTATCACTGCCGAGTTATTCGTGGGATGCGGTGCCGCCGATATTGCCGGACGAAAACGGGAAATACCCGCTTGCAACTCCGGGACAAGTCGGAAAGTAAATTTTCACAACGAAACCATCAGAGACGATTTGCGCAAGCAAATCTTAAATACTATGAAGACCGGTTTGAAATTCCTGTTGTTATTTGCCGTATTGAGTCCTCATTTATTTGCGCACGATGCGACAATTTTCGGACCGGTTATTCCTTACGAAACCGTCAAGGACTCCAACGGCTGCACGGCTATCGGGGGTAACGGGAAGCGTTTGTTCACGGTAGGAAACGGTACTTTGTCCGTCTATGACATTGCTTCTAATCCGGCGCAACCCCGTCTCGTCAGTCGGCTTTCGTCTCTGATTGGAGGACGGCAATTAGCAATATCGGGAAACACATTACGCTGCTTCGTACCGATGAAGCGCAATCGGTGTTTTCATTCGGCAAAAATATTGTGGTGTTTTCCTGCCGCCGCAATGGGACCGTTTTGACGTATCAGGAAACGGAATCGGGCGACTTTGAATTTATTCCGAACCGAAGTTACGACATTTCCACTGGAATACCGGGACGAGTTGTGTTCTGGAAAAACCGTATGCTTATTCCGGGCGGGCATCTGGGCTTGTTTATGGAAAACCGCTAAAATGGAATGAAAGAAATTCTGCCGCAATCGGAAGCGTTGCGTCTGTTTTACGCTTCCGATTGCGGTTCCGGTTCCAACTCTTCCCTGTCTTCAATCACGTCAACAAGTTCTTTATGTTCAAGGATTTCCTTTTCCAATAGGCGTTCAGTCAACCGCTCAAGAATCTCCCGCTTTTCATTCAGCAACTGCCGCGTCTTGTCAAGCAGCGTGTCAAGAATCGAGCGTATCTCTTGGTCAATCTCCCAAGCGGTCTTTTCACTGTGAAGACGCGCCATCGAAAAACCATCGCCGAGAAAACCGGCACGCGGATTATCCCGAAACGCAATGCGTCCCAATCGGCTCATTCCGAAATCCATTACCATCGCCCTTGCCAAATCGGTCGCCCGTTCCAAATCGTTTTGTGCACCGGTGGAAACATCTTCAAACTGCATCTCTTCGGCAAGCGTTCCTGCAAGCAGTGTTTGAATCCGCGCCTCAAGTTCCTTCTGTGTCATCAAATAGCGGTCATCTTGCGAACGCTGCAAGGTATAACCCAGTGCCGCAAGTCCGCGTGGAATTATCGATACCTTGTGAACGGTGTCCGAATTCGGAACAAAATAGGCGGCGATGGCGTGACCGCACTCGTGAACCGCTATACGCCTTTTCTCTTCCGGTCTGATGACCCGCTGTTTCTTTTGCAAACCGGTGGTTACTCTTTCGACTCCTTCGTTAAACTCATCCATCGTAACGGCTTCCTTGCCTGCTCTTGCCGCTAACAGTGCCGCCTCATTCACAAGCGCGGCAAGGTCAGCACCGACAAAGCCGGAAGTAATCAGCGCAATCTGATGCAAATCGATGGTAGAATCGAGTTTAACATTCTTGATATGCACGCTCAAAATCGCTTTGCGTCCATTCAAATCGGGGCGGTCAACGAGAACCTGTCTGTCGAAACGTCCGGGACGCAGAAGTGCAGGGTCAAGCACTTCCGGTCGGTTCGTTGCCGCAATAACGATGATTCCGGCGTTGGTATCGAAACCGTCCATTTCGACAAGAAGCGCGTTGAGCGTTTGTTCCCGCTCTTCATGTCCGCCGATGTTTCCACTGCCGCGCATTTTGCCGAGGGCATCTAATTCGTCTATGAATATGATGCACGGATTGCGGCGTTCTGCCTGTTCGAACAAATCCCGCACTCGGGCTGCGCCAACTCCGACATAAAGTTCAACGAAGTCAGAACCGGAAAGCGAATAAAACGGTACATTTGCTTCACCTGCTACCGCTTTGGCGAGTATCGTTTTGCCTGTTCCGGGGGGTCCCACCAGCAAAACGCCGCGGGGAATTCGTCCGCCGAGATTCTGAAATTTCTGGGGCGTTTTCAGAAAATCGACAATTTCCTTCAATTCGTCAACTGCTTCATCAACGCCGGCAACGTCGTTGAATGTAATTGCGACCTCTTCCGGTGAAACAATTCGGCACCGGCTTCGTCCGAAAGCCATCGCATTGCCGCCGACATTCCGAAGAAGAAAGAATGTGAATAAAATCACACCGGCAAACAGGAAAAGCCAGACACCGTGTTCACGAAAGAAGTTATAACCCTCGCTGCTGTAGGAAAAACCGCTTTTATCGAGTCGTTCTTGCAGTTTGCTGCTGTTGTCGGCAAAGCCGCGCCTGCCGGCAAAGATTCTGACATTATTGACCGGCGGTTCCGCCTTATCGGATTTTGCCGTCTTGAGAACTTGCCGGGTCGCCAAAATGCTTATGTCATTCTGGTTGACGATAACTTTATCGAAATTGCTGTATTTAACGCTTCTCTTTGTTTTTCCGCTTCCTTCTTCAATAACAATGGACGCATCGGGATTCTTTTCGGGCGGTCCCAAATCGAGTATTTCCATCATTTTGTTGAACGGAATTTCGGTGCGCTGCGGTTGAAACATAGTCAGAATCAGAAACGCTGCAAAAGCAAGGAGAACGATAAACCAAATCGAAACCACGGCTTCCGGCGGCTTGGATTGCGGCGGTTTGAACGGCTTCTGCGGTTTTTGCGAGTCGGGATTTTCGCTGTTGTTTTCCGGCTTATTCGAATTATCTGGGGACGACATTATGTTTTTTCGTAAGATTTTTTATTAGCGCAATGAAACGGCACCACCTCTTTGCGTTTGTTTGTGCTGAAGTAATTAAAACAAAATTTTCGGCTAAAGCAAGATAGGAGCGGGCATAAAAAGTCCTATTTTAACGTTGTTTTACCTATCTTGATATTTAGCGGTGAGTTGCGAATAGTGAGCGAAATTGGTAGCCGCAGGTGACTACTGGCGGAGTACAACCGGCAGAAATGATAATACCCCCGTTAAACTTGGAAGGGCAAAAAGTGCCGCGTTTGAAATAAGAGCGGCGGGCCTAAGCCCGCTGGTGGAACTGCCCAAAACCGGCGGGGGTAACCCCGCCGCTCTTATTTACTCGCCGGTATAATCCGCAATACTGTTTAATTTGTCACGAAAAAAGGGATTTTAATCATTTATTTCAATTTATTCGATATCGAGATACAGAGTACATGGTAATTATCTCATGTCAGATTATTCGAATTTACACGATTCCCCTAACAATTCCCCAAGGAGATAAATTATGGCTGTCAGCGGTGCAACAACCTACGGCTCTTACGCTTCTGTTCCGCAGATGAATCTGCGGTCGAGTTCTAGTACGAGTTCAGCGTCATGTCCAACCTGCGGAACGAACCAGAAAGTCGGTCAATCCTTTTCAGGCGGTTATACCGGACGGACGAGTTCCGACAGTTTTAACTGCGTGACCTGCGGAAAGAACGGTGTTTCAACCAGCAGTTCCTCATTCACGAGCAACTCGTATTCGAGTTCTGTCTCTTGCCCGACTTGCGGCGGACGCAGTTCTTCGATTTCCTGCCCAACTTGCGGAACCGGAAATTCCGGCAATGCTTATAACACTTCCTCATGGTCAGGCGGAGGATTCTCTACCGCTGCATCGGCCGGAAGCAAAAGCGGTGTCGTTTCGGGATTGTCCTGGGCAAGATAACGAGTACCGGCATATCAATTTCACGGACGAATAACTTGGGGAAGGGAACGCACCGGATATGTCAGTTGCTGTTGAATTCGTGTTGTTTTGCTTGGCTTCAGTCGGAATGACTCTCATTGTCGTTGAGGGGTCCATTTTCCGACCGCTGCGGGATGCGCTTGTGCTCCGAGCCGAGAAGATTCAACAGAAACGCGAAGAAAAAGGATTACCGCCGGGGTTTTCCTTTGCTGTTTTTTTTCACGGTATATTTTCCTGCGTACAATGCGCCGGTTTTTGGTGCGGATTGTTCTGCGGGCTTTTTCTGCTTACATCGGAGAATTTTCTGCCGGGTTCCGCACTCTCTCAAAAACAGATATTGATTTTTTCTTTCAATCGGATTATAATGCTTTTCTGTTGCGGGACTGCCGGAAGTTTTCTTTCGATGCTTGGACATTTCACCCTGAATTGGCTGTTCTTTTCCAAGTTGTATTTTGAACAGAAGGCGGTTGCCGAAGGACATCAACACGAACATCAACACGAGGAAGCCGGACAATAGCCGCTTACCTCCCCCCCTAGGAACAACCAATGAATCTCATTACCAAAACGGCATCCGTTTTCTGTGCCATCGTCTGTGCTTTTATCTGCACTTTTATTCTTTCCGCCGCTTTTAGTGCTGCTCAAGAGCCGCCTACGAAAGCAAAAGAACTTCAGCCGACAGCGGAAGTACTTGCTCTGCTGGAACAAAGCAGGACGCTTGCCGCAACTCTCGACGACAAGACGATTGAAAACAAGGTAGAGAAGGTCTCGATATTGTTTCAGATACTTTCGCTGGAACTGCGTTTGCCGGAAAAGGATGCCGCAAAGAAAACCATCGTGCAGATTAAGGAAATGCTGCCGTCCATTGACAGAGAAGACGTTCAAAATCAAATTCGCGGGACTTTGGTGTTTGCGCTGCTGGAAATGGATGATTACCAAGGAGCAGCAGCATTAGCGGCGGAAAAGGTTATCGGCAGAGGCGAAATGTACTTCGTCATTGCCGAGCGAATCATCGAAAACAACAAGAATACCGATAATAAACTCGATTGCATACCGCTCTTGCAGCAGGTTCTTGCCGGTGCGGTTGAAAAGAAAGATACCCGTCAGGAAGCGGTTGCTGAAGCAGTTGTCGGCGGTGAATACGCAAGGCAGGGAAAGACAAAGGAAGCAAAAGAGTCATTCCAACGAGCAAGAAGTAAGGCGAAAGAGTTAGAGGAAATCGAAGAACGTGAAATAACCGCTTTGATTCTCCGGCTGCAAATCGAAAATAATCTGATATCGGAAGCATACGCTCTGATTGAATCCTTACCGGCAGACAAGAAATCCATCTTTTATGGACTTGCCGCTGTTATCTTGGCAAAAGAAGGAAAACCCGAAGAGTCCGGCAAGATACTGGATTTATTGGAAGCCGGTGATGCCAAGGACAACGCTATGCTTGGAATTGCAAAGGAGACAATCGAAAAAATTACCGTTGAAATGTTGACGCAGTTTATCAATTCCGTCAGCAAACCGGAGCGGAAGATGTATTTTCTCAACGCTTTGGTTCCTCTCTTAGCGCAAAAAGGACGTTTCGAAGAAGTTAAAAATTTATCGTCTCTTGCGGACAAGCCGGACGAAGTAATATCGGCGGCAAATCTCGCCCGAATCGACACGCTGATGAAGGAAAAAAAGTTTGACGAAGCGGATAAAGCCGCCGCTGAAATTGCGGATGCACAACTTCAACAGGCGGTGCAGCGGCATATCATTCTCGAAAGAATCAAAAACGGCGATGCGGACAACGGAGCGGCTCTTGCAGAAAAGATTTTGACCGATGACGAAAGAAAAGCGTGTGCAGAACTCCGCGGACAACTTCCGAAAGTCGCCGAAATTGAAGAACCCAGCGAAAGAACGATGATGTATAGGGAAATTCTCGAAACACAACTCGGTCTTTTTGATGTCAACGGTGCGAAGGCAACTATTGCGCTGATGTTGAAAAATATCGCTTCGGTGAAAGAACCCGTTGAGCGCATCGTTCATCAACTTGCACTGGCGGGTGTTCAGTCGGAATTGAACGACAAGCAGGGAGCGGCGGACAATCTTCGCTCGCTGCTGCAATTCCTGTCCGAAATTAAAGACATCTCGGTTTTGAAGGAGTTGGTACCGGAAGAGAATCCGCAGCCGGAAAATCCTGCCGGCAATCAGTTGGTACTCGATTTGAAGAAGCCGGTCAGTGAAGAAGATATTCGGGAAAAAATTATCGAGGTATATCTTTCGGCGGCGGATGTACAGGCACGCATCGGTGCGATTGATGAAGCAAAGAAAACTCTGTCGGCAGCGAAACAGCAGATTGACCTGCTCAAGGATACCGCCAAGAGGATTCCCTTGTTCTTGTTGATGACGCAAATGACTTCGGAGTTCGCAATAAATTAGATTTAACCGGTACTCTGCCTCTTATCCGGTGTTTGACAACAATAGAGTGCAATATCCGATATAAAAATTTTCTAAAGTGGAGAACTCCCATGCAGAAAGTTTCGTGGAAATTATTGTTTCTATTGACGTTCTATTTGTGTCCGCTTTCTGGCGTTCTCATTGCTCAACAGAACCAGCCCAAGGAACCGAAAATCAGATATTTTTATCCGGCAGGCGGACAACAGGGAACAACCTTCTTGGTACTCGTCGGCGGACGGGAAATCACTCGAAGTTACGAAGTTATCATTTCCGGCAGCGGTGTGCGCGGACAAGTCCTTCGTGATACTTTGGCATTGCATATCAACGACCCGAATGAACGCCAGTTGATTCATCAACTTTACGTGGACGCACTTCGAAGAATAGACGGTGTATCCATTCCGCCGATGCGGCAGAGAATTGAACCGGCACCATCGACTATGTCTACGCCGACGGTAGAAGACATCATGAAAAAATATCCATACATGGAGTTGCTGAATAATCCGTCAGCGGCTGACTTGGAGTTGGTGTACTACTATTACTTTTCGCCGCGGCTGGAACGCAAGCCCTTGGAGGAGGCACTTAATCGAGGCGTATTGCTCGAAATTACCATTGACCGCTATGCAGAGCCGGGTAACCGCGATATTCGGCTTCTCGGACCTGCCGGAATGACACCGCCTGCAAGATTTGTTATCGGTACTTATCCCGAAGTGCGGGAACAAGAACCTAACGAAACGCTTTCGGAAGACCCGGAATCCGAAGAATACCGATGGCAAGGAGCGGTTCTTGCTCCGAAAAGTATCAGAAACCGACCGCCTCTTGAATTGCCGGTAGTCATCAACGGACAGATTCATGCCGGAGACGTGGATAGTTTCCAATTCAAGGCGAAGCGCGGACAAAAACTCGTGATTGATGTTCAGGCAAGACGTTTGCTGCCGTATCTCGCCGATGCTGTTCCGGGCTGGTTTCAAGCAGCGATTTCACTTTTCGATTCTCACGATAAGAAAATCGCCGAAGCGATGTCGTATCACCACGAACCTGACCCGCTGCTGCTCTTCGAGGTACCGAAAGACGACGTATATTTGCTGAAAATACATGACTCGATTTTTCGAGGACGCGACGATTTCGTCTATCGTATCACCATTGCCGAGTCGCCGTTGGTGACATCGGTATTTCCTTTGGGACTTCAACGAGGACGTTCACAAAAAATCGACTTGCAAGGTTTGAATCTGCCGCAAAGTTCAATTCTCATTGACGGAAGAAAGAACGAAAAAGGGATACAGGAAGTATCCCGCATCGTCCGAACTTGGCTGCCGCATCCTATCCGGTTGGCAATAGACGGCTTGCCCGAAAAAAATGAAAGCGAACCGAATAACGATTTCAATCAAGCGGAAAACATCCGGCTGCCGATTATTATCAACGGCAGGATTTCAGGTGAAAACGACACAGACGTTTTCACGTTTGAAGGACGCAAAGGCGAACAGGTCGTTCTTGACGTAACTGCCCGCGCATTGGGTTCACCGCTGGACGCAATGCTGGAACTTCTTGATGCAGAAAATAACCTGATTGCGTCCAATGATGACCGCGCAGATGCAAAGGGACCGAACATCGGATTGGAAACACATCATGCTGACCCTTATTTGAACGTAGAACTTCCGGCAGACGGTCGATATTTTGTCCGGCTTTGCAGTGTCGCCCAACGGGAAACGGAAGAATACGCCTACCGTTTGAGAATTTCACCGCCGCAGCCAGATGTTGCCGTCTTCTGCGAGCCGTCGAGTTTAGTATTCCGCGAAAACGTACAACCCCTGAAAATACATTTGCTCCGAAAGGATGGATTTAACGGCGAAGTCCGTTTGCGTCTTGTGAATTCAACCGATTTTCGTATCGAAAACGCTCTAGTCGCTTCCAACACGAACGAAGCGGCGGTGAACCTGCACGCTGTTTCCCGTTCCGGCAGCGGAGTACGGGAACTTACTTTAGAAGCCGTTGCTGTGATTGACGGCAAGGAAATTGTTCGACCGGTTGTTGCCGTTGACACGATGGAACAGGCGTTCATTTATCGGCATTGGGTTCCGGCAAAGTCGCTTGTGGTATTCAACAAACCCGGACAGGGTACCCGAAACGAAAACACCGCAAATCCGCAAAATGACGTTTCCATGAATCGCCGTCCGAACACATTCGGAAATCCAGCCAAGGAATTGAATGTTTCCCAGCACAGTTTTAGCGGAACAAGCGGAAAAATTGATTATTGTCAAGCAGTCGAAAACAAAGACCGTGCCGGTGAAATGTCGTTGGTCTTGATACTTCACGGCAGAAGCGGCGGCGGAGACGACAATGTCAGACAATTGACTTCACCGGCGGTTAAACCCCTTTTGAATTTTGTGAGAACCCAAGCAAAAAAGTGTGTGGTTATCATTCCGCAATGTCCCGCCGACCGCGATTGGGTCAGAGGCGACGGCGGAAGTCCGTTGATTTCAGTTGTTTCGGAATTGGTGAAGGCGAAGAGCAAAGAATTCAAGGTTTCGCCAAATCGAATTTATCTGACCGGCGTTTCAATGGGCGGCGGTGCCTGTTATTCACTATTAGCACAGGAAAACAGCCCTTTTACTAAGGCAGTTGTGGTGAGTGCCGGCGGTCGTCCCGGCGATGCTGCAAAGATAAAATGTGATGTTTATATCGTTCACGGAGAGCAGGATAATATCATTCCGTTGGAACGTGCCCGTGCAATGGCGGATGCGGTTCGCAAAAACGGTAAGGCGAGAGTCGAATTTACGGTCTTGCCGGGTAAAGGTCATGTTGACGCTGCCGACTCAGCGTATTCAGAAAAGTGCTGGCGTTGGCTTTTTCGATAATATGGAAAAATGACTGTATCCTGCACATATTCTACCTCTATACAGGTTATTCCAATAATTCCTTTGAAAACGGATAACGCGGTCAAGACAAGCAGATAACTCATTATTTATTTTGCCCCTTTTGGTTGCCGAAAACATTGAAAGAGTTTGTGTCCCCGGCACACGCCCTTGTCAATACGAAACCGCCGTTGCAAATTACCTTTCCGTATGAACCGACATAACTGCTGCATTTCACTGCTGACATCTGTTTTGCTCTGCTGTTGTTTTTTAGCAAACGCAGCGGCAGACGATTTCGGAATTAAACCGCGAAATAGAATCAGTTCGCCGTTTTTCTCCGCCGGTGCGGCGCAAAGAGAAACAGCAAAAAATGTACCGAATAATACCGCCAATACTGCCGCCGACAATGATATTGCTTCCGGCGAACTGCCGAACGTTGTCAGAATCGTTTCCTACGATAAAGCCGGTCAATCACTCGGCAGCGGTTCCTACATCGGCAGTTACAATAACTACGGATTGATACTTTCCAATCATCACATTGTTGAAGAATCGGACTGTCTGATACATGTTCATTTCCCAAACGGCTTTTCCTCTTTCGGATTTGTTCTTTTGTCAGACGATAAGTGGGATTTGGCATTGATTTTGATTTCCCGTCCTCCGAATGTTCCTCCGCTGCCGATTGCACGCCGGGTTCCTGAAATTGGAGAATCGCTCTGGATAGCCGGTTTCGGAAGTAACGAATACCGGATTGCAAAAGGAAACTGCGTCAGATACATGGCACCGGAAATTCCAAAGGACGGCTCCGCTCCGATTTACGAAATCCTCGATTTATCCGTCACAGCCCGACAAGGCGATTCCGGCGGTCCCATTTTGAATAAGAACGGTGAATTAGCGGGCGTTCTTTTCGGCTCTGACATGATTCGCAACACCGCAGGCAGTCATTGTATCAGAGTCAGTAAATTTCTGGTGCCGGCAAACGAAAAACTGGAGAAAATACCGTTTCAGCCGGAATTGCTATTCGCTACTGTCGAACCGGACGGACCGAAACATTCGCTCCGTGAATCGAAAAACGTGGTTCCTGCAAAACTGGCTTTATCTGAACCGATTTCACGCAATCCCGAATTGCAACGGCGCAATTCAACGCTAGACAACACAGGTTCCGGCTTCGGTGTGCGTCAGCCGTCAAAACGATACACACAGCCGTCACCGGCGGTTCCTTCTGCGATATATGCTGACCCATATTCAACACCTGCCGCTCCGACGGAAAAACAGCAGCAGAAATCCACATCTGAAAATCCGCAAAGCAGTTCGACCGTCCATCCCGCTATTTGGAATCAGCCGTTCAAGAAAACCACTGGCGGTAATTCACCGAACAGCGGTATAGTCCAAACAAACCACGGAACGCCAAAGAATACAGCAGCGGCTGTTCCAAGTCCGTTTGATAACGATTTGTCAGCACTCAATCCATCCCCAAACCGCAGCAGAATTGACACGGAACTGGACTCAAAATTGCCAAGATTGAGCGGAACCCGCCAAATGGCAGCACATAACGAAGCTGTTGCCGCCTCAGTTCCGCAACTGGTGCCAATGACAAATTTATCTGAATCGGAGGTCAGACAGATTGGACAATCTATTCCGCTGACCCCTGCTTCAACTACACATGCCGCTCCATCTTTTATTTGGATTAGTTGTACAGCAATAGCGGTAATGCTGGCTTTCACCGGTATCCGCCTTTTGCGCTATGACACTTATGTCCTTAAATTTTTTCCTTAACTTTTTTGCCGACATCAAGTTTCGGGGTTTCTCCGCCTTTCTTTATTTCCACTTCCAGCGGAGTATCTTTTGCGTCGCCGAACTTCTTTTCGATGAGCGTGTAACTATTTCGTACTTCTTTTGAAGAATCTTCCATCCATTTACCGTATGCCGGGTCATCTTCACTCGGTGCAGGTCCCAGTTTGCTGGGGTCTGTTTCCGTTTTGTGGACAATGACTTTGAACTTTCCTTCGGGCGCGCCTTTGTAGCGTCCGTTGGTGTAAAGTTCGACAACACCGCTGTCATTTGACAAGCCGCCCGGATACCACTGCTGACCGCCTTCAGCGGCGATGAGCGAAACCGTTGCACCCGCAAGCGGCGCACCGTCCTGCGTCAACTGAATCGATGCTGTTACCAAGTTCGGCAAACCATCCGGCTTTGCTTCACCGCCGGGACAACCGGTCAGCATGAGAGCGAAGACAGAACCAAAGAGGGCGAGAGCAAAATCACTTCTTTTCATTTTCTTTTCTTTCTTAAAAAAGGGGAATGGTAAAAAACACAAACTAAAAGGCATTATAACGGAAAAAAATGGAAAATCAATGCAGCAGGAAAAAGTCAATACTAATTTTCACGCTGATTCAACTTGATGTACCCCAGCCAAACCTGCGGGTCAGGTTCGTAAAGTTTTGCTTCTTCTTCGGTCTTCGGCGGTTCAAGTGGGCGCACAACACGGAAACCGACGTATGCGGCATCTGTTACCCACCAGATACTTTGCGGGAACTGCGGGTCTTGCAACTTCCAGTCCTTTATCGAAAAGAGCCGGCGCGCCGACCGCAGATTTCCCGGGTCATCGTCTTCGCAGTTTCCGCCGCGGGCAATTTGACCGAAATCTACGCCCTTTATAACTTTTACCGGAGCAGCAAAAGCGTCCTTCTTGCGGTTGGCATACGTTTTGGCATCGTATTGTTCGAGAACCCATTCGGAAAGGTTGCCGTGCATATCAAACAAGCCCCACGCATTCGGCTTCTTCTTCTTTATCTTTTGCGAAACCCCCTCGCTGTTGTCAAAAAACCAAGCGTAGTTCTCAAGTTCATCTTCGTCATCGCCGAAAGAGTACGCCGTTTTTGAACCGGCGCGGCAGGCATATTCCCATTCCGCTTCAGTCGGCAAGCGGTAATATCTGCCGGTTAAATTAGTGAGCCATTTGCAATAAACCTGTGCAGCATAAGCAGTTAGACCGCTGGCGGGATAATCCTTTTTGCCGTAATTATCGTGACTGATAGAACCGGGGTCGTATGCCGGAGTGGGTTTCGCCATCGCATCGGCGGACTTTTCATTTGCGGTCAAGTCGGTTCTGTTTTTGTGACTTTCCTGTAAATACTTTTGGGCGAATTGCAGAAATTCTTCCCAAGTTGTTTCGTGTTCTTCAATCCAAAACGGCTTGACTTCAACTTCGTGCTGTATTCCTTCGCTTTCCAAACTTTCCAGAATTCCTTCTAACTTTTCTTTCTGGTCTCCTTTGGAGTATTTTTTCAGTTCTTTTTTGGTTTCTTCTTTTTGGGGTATTGTTTCATCTTTGGGACTGCCCATTATGAATTTTCCGCCTTTGATTGGGATGAGTTTGAATTGTACTTTGGTTCCCGGAATGGTTTCGATGTAAGGTTTCATTTCGCCTTCCGCTGCCGCAACAGAGTCGGGACACGGTACCGGTGTTTTCAGAAATTCGAGTGAGGACTGAAAAATCGGATTTTTCTTTCTCTCTTGTTCTTCTTTATTTGCTGCCGTGTCGGCAAGAACAGAAACACACGCAAACGCAAACAACGCCGGTAAAAGTAATAGGTATCTTGTTTTCATAGGATTCTCTTTGATTGAAGTGAAAATGATATGTTTGATAAAAATGTTGTACGGATTAACAAATGTTCTCTTATTTTATCAGAAAAAATTTTTCCGGCAAGGGCAAAAAGTGCCGCTCGTTTTACCTCGCCTCCAATTGGCTTTGGGTTCGCTGTAGGTACCGCAAGTAATTTTCGATAAACTGTTTTTTGAATTCCGGTCCGCCGTCTTGGAACTGCGTGAAAGAATTCGGCGGCGGAAGTTTAATTTTGCCTTCCATGTATGCAATAAAATTTTCAATGTTCTGCGCTTCAATTTGTTCCATCTTGTCCCGTTTCATCTGGTAATAAGCGTAATCCGCCTGCTGTTCTGCCGTCCAGTTGGTATCTTCAGTATAAGAACCGCTGAAAGGAACAAGCAGGTCAATCCACAGCGCAATCTGCCGGCGTTCCATATCGGAAAGCCGAACATCTTTATGCGCTGCAGAACGATTACCGTCATCAAACATCGACACCAGTTTGCTTTTCACAGCACCGGCATGATTCGGTGGAATCATCGGCGGACCTAACTGAATGTCCAGCCAGTTGACAATTTCGTTCTGCTTTCCGCCGTTAGTCAAATTGACGTATGCTTCGCTGAACCGACGTCCCGCCATGTTGACATTGCGCTCTTTAGTCGGAACAAATTGTTTGCCGAGCAAACTGAACGGTGCAGGTGTACCGTCCGCGTTATTCCCGCCGGTATGACACGAAACGCAGCGGCGGTCTAAAATCGCTTGCACCGTTTTGAACGAAAAGCCAGATACATCGGAAACGCCATCTTGGTTCGCCGGTTTTTTCGGGACACGCCGCAAGGCACGAGTCCGCATTACACCGCCGCGGGAATCCGGATTGTTCCGCGTTGCACCCTTCGGTTCATGACAGCCGATGCAGGCAAACATTTCGCCGGGCTGCAAGACCGACCAACTTCGCATTGTCTGAACGGTTTCGCCGCGCTGGTTAAGCAGTTGAAAATATACCGGTGTCCGTGCAGGTGCTTCAAAAAATGCCGAACCGTCTTCCT
>WRCR01000030.1 GCA_009783865.1 Planctomycetaceae bacterium
AAGAACAGCGCATTGAAAAACATTCGTTCCGCTTTCACAACGGTTTTAACGCTTCTCGGCAAAGAAACCAACAGCGGTAACATAGCGGCGTTGACTAAAACCTTTGCGGAAACCTTGACCGGTACCTCTATCAATACCGCTGGTATTATCGTCTTCAATCCTTGGGGATTGCCGCGCAGAGCGTTTCTTGATATCTCGGATTGGGAATCACTGCCGGCGGAAGTTGCGCCGGTTGTGTTAGCAAAGGAATCGGAAGGCAAAAAGGAAATCATTGTCGATGTTCCACCGCTGGGTTATGCGTTTGTCAAGAAACCGAATAGAGCGGAAGTGCGCAAGCACTCCGAAAAGCCCGCCGGTATTTTCAGTTTCTTTACTGCTTCCAAGAAAGACGAAACCGAAACGCTTGTCCGTCTTGTAAAAAACACGGTGAAAGGCAAAGACGGCAAGGAAGAAACCCGTAGTGTTTATCTTTTGCAAAACGAATTCTTCAATGTCAAGATTGATGCCGTGACGGGAATCCTGCGGTCGCTTCATACGGATAAGACCCGATATAATCTTCTTTCGCAGCAGTTAGCATTTCGTCTTCCGAAAGAGTTGCGTTTGAAAGACGGCAGAGGAACATCAAACCCGAACTATGGTTATACGGTTTCAACAGCGGACAAAATAACGATTGAGCAGTCGGGACCTATCACCGGACAACTGCGAATTCAGGGACGCTTACTTTCCTACGATGGTTCATTAGCGGCGGAGTATGTTGAGACGGTAATCATTCGCCGCAAGAGCCGATTAATTGAATTTCATCTGCATCTTGAGCCGAAAATCGAATTCGGTGAAAAGCCGTGGGACTCTTATTTTGCTTTGCGGCGGGCGTGGAATGATACTGCGCTTGAGTTGCGTGCCGGTGTTGCAGACGGTTTGGAAATCGTCAACACCGACAAGATTTTCGCACCGCGCATTGTTGACTTACGCCGGAGAGATACGGAACAATCGCTGACCTTCTTGACGGAAGGGCTGCCGTTTCATGTTCTCATCGGCGGACATCAACTCGATACGCTGCTTGCCGTTCAGGGTGAAACGGCGTTGGATTTTCGATACGGCATCGGCGTTGACATGAAATTTCCGATACCGGCTGCAATGGAGTTTTATGCGCCGAAACCGGAATTGGTTTGCGAAGTTGAAAACGCACCGCAGAATGATTCTTCGTGGCTGTTTTGCGTTGAAGCGAAAAATGTCGTTGCGCTGAATTGGCTGCCCTTCTTTGACGAAACGAGCGGCAAGGCAGCGGGTTTCTGCGTTTCGCTGTTGGAAACGGAGAACCGGCGTGCGCATTTTGAATTGAAGTCGTTTGTCGAACCTGTCAAAGCGGTATCAACCGATTTGTACGGCAATGAGTTAAAGGAATTGAAAACGGAAAACGGCAGCGTGCTGCTTGACATGCACGGTCGGGAGTTGCTGATATTGAAAGTGTTCACAGGAAAGTAAGAGGACGTGAAAACGTTTTTGTGGTCTCTTAGCGTCCCTATCTTAACATAGAAGTTCTTTTCGCAAGTATAGAAAGCCGGTCTGGATATTCTTTTCATACGATTTGACAAAGGATTTTAATCGGGTAAAATAATCGGGACAGGAGACCGGTCTCAATCGGCGGTTTTCCGAGTTGTTTTAATGTATTAAGGATTTTTAAGGAATTATACCGTGAATGTTGCCGCTTCGATTTCCAGTGTTCCTGAGTCCTCGCTTCGGGATATTCTGGAACGTCTTGCCGATTTGGAATATACCAAAACAGAGTTGGTAGTCAGCCGCAGCGGAACCCTAACGCCGCTGGACGTAGTGAATCGGTCAGATGCTATAATTCAACTTTTTCGATTGCAGCGGAGGGTTACTCCGATTGCTGTCTATTACGCTCTTGACCCTTCCGAACCGCACTATCTTGATTATTTCCGTTCAGTATGCCGGTTTGCAAAATCACTGAAAATCGTTGTTGTAACTGTCCGCTCTTCTGCTCCGGGAAATCCCTACAATGATGAAATTGACCGTCTCCGCAAACTGGTTGAAATCGGAATGAACCACGGCGTTGTGGTCGGTCTTTTAACGGAAGCCGGTCGGATTGCGGATACAACCGAAACCATTGCGAGTATATGTAAAACCGTTGCCGGTTTGGAGATTACGCTTGACCCCAGTCATTTCATTACCGGTAATCCGAAGTCGAAAGATTACGAAGGAATTTTACATCATGTCTGTCATGTTCGGCTGCGTGATTCCACCGAAACGGATTTTCAGGTGTGTGTCGGACAAGGCGTATTAGAATTCAGCAAGTTGGTTAATCAACTTGACTCAGTGCGCTATCGGGGAATACTGTGCGTTGATTTGGGACCGCTGCCGGATGTAGACGCTATTAAGGAACTCCGCAAGATGCGGCTTTTACTCGAATCGCTTTTGTAGTCCCCAAATTAAATTCGGGACTACCGTTTTTATTCTTCATTATTGATCAAATATGAAATCATTTGTTCATTTACATTGTCATACAGAATATTCCCTTTTGGACGGTGCCGGTACTATCAAAAAACTTTTGCTGCGGGCGAAGGAACTCGAACAGCCCGCGCTGGCGATAACCGACCACGGAAATCTTTTCGGTGCAGTGGACTTTTACAGTACTGCAAGAGGTAAGGAAGTCGGCATTAAGCCGATACTCGGTTATGAAGCGTATATCGCATTGACAAACCGGCATGACAAGAGCGGTAAAACACAAAAGGAAGCATGCAGTCATCTAACGCTATTGGCAATGAATATCACGGGGTTCCGCAATCTCATCAAGATGGCTTCCATTGCCGAAACAGAAGGAAAACATTGGAAACCGCGTATCGATAAAGAACTCTTACAGGAATACAACGAAGGAATTATCTGCTTGAGCGGCTGCGCTTCCAGTGAATTAGCCCGCGCAATTTTCGATGACACAGAAGGCGGCATCGAAAAAGCGAGAGAAATTGCGGCGTGGTATCGGGAACTTTTCGGCGACCGCTATTATATCGAATTGCAAAACAACGGACTGGAGATACAGACGGAAATCCTAACCGGAAGTGTACAAATTGCTGCGGAATTGGGGATTCCGACTGTCGCAACTAACGACGTGCATTACATTTATCAAAAAGATTCCGAAGCGCAGGACCTTCTGCTTTGTGTCAACACCGGTACTAAAAAGACCGATTCAAAGCGCATGAAAATGAATAGCGATAATTTCTTCATGCGGAGTTATGAAGAGATGAAACGCGCACTGCCCGAATATGAAGATGCGGTGCACCGAACAGTTGAAATTGCTGACCGCTGCAACTGCGAACTTGAACTCGACAAACGATTCTTTCCGGTGTTCACACCGCCGGACGACAAAAACAGCGATGATTATCTTCGTGAACTTTGTATTGCCGGTTTGAAACACCGTTATGCGGATAACCCGAAATGCTGTATTGACGGCGAATTGTCAGACGAAGTGATGCAGCGGTTAGACCACGAACTTAGCATCATCAAGCAACTGGGGTTTGCGAATTATTTTCTCATCGTTTGGGATTTTGTCCGGGAAGCAGAAGAGCGCGGCATTCACCGCACCGCAAGAGGAAGCGGTGTCGGGGCTATCGTTTGTTTTGCTCTTAACATGTCTCATGTTTGTCCGCTGGAATATGATTTGCTTTTCGAGCGGTTTCTCGATTTGAGCCGAAAAGAAGCACCGGATATCGATATTGACTTCGAGAAGCACCGGCGCGGCGAAATACTTGATTATGTAAAAGCAAAATACGGTGAAGCAAATGTTGCGCAACTCGGAACTTTCGGCACAATGGCGGCGAAAATGTCCGTCCAAGATGCCGGACGTGTTCTCGACAAGACGATTCCGTTTGTTAACGAAGTAAAAAAATATATCACGCAAAAGACCATTCAGAAGTCGCTGGAGGCAAGCACAGAGTTAAGAAAGCGGTATGAAAATGAAGAAGAAGTAAAAGAGTTGATAGACGGAGCAATAAGCATCGAAGGACTTACCCGCGGCACCGGCGTTCACGCCTGCGGTGTTGTTATTGCCGCCAAACCGCTCATGGAATACGTCCCGATTCTTCTTGATAAATCCGGCAACTTTGTAACTCAATGGGAAGGTAAAGATGTCGAGGCAGCCGGTCTGCTGAAAATGGACTTTCTCGGTCTGATTACGCTGACAATGCTGGCAGATGCGATTAAAATTATCAAAGAAACTACCGGCGAACTGATTGACCCGTATAAGTTTCCCATTGACGATAAAGAAACCTACGACATTTTTCAGCGCGGCGAAACAAAGGGCATATTTCAATTTGAAAGCGGCGGAATGCGGGAACTGCTCCAGCGCATGAAGCCGGATAATATCCGCGACATTATCGCAACGGCGGCAATGTATCGTCCGGGTCCGCTGGAAGGCGGTATGGTCGATACTTATGTGAATGTGAAACACGGCAGGGAAAAGCCGCGCTACGACCACCCGATTTTGAAAGAAGTTCTTGAAGAAACCTACGGCGTGATGGTTTATCAAGAGCAGGTTATGAAGATTCTCAATCGTCTCGGCAACATTTCACTCGGCGATGCTTACAAATGTATTAAATTTATTACTAAGAAAACAGATTTCAGTAAATTCCGTGACGACTTTGTAGAGGGTTCGGTTGAAAATGGATTATCTGCGGAAAAGGCAAGCGGCATTTTCGACCTTATCGTAAAGTTTGCGGGCTACGGTTTTAATAAGTCGCACTCAACCGCTTACGCTTTCCTTGCTTACATGACGGCATACTTGAAGGCGCATTATCCGCTTCAATTTATGGCGGCACTGCTTTGCAGCGACATCGGTAAAAAAGAAGACCTCGTAGAACACATCAAGGATTGCAGCCGAATGGGTATCGAAATAGTACCGCCGGACGTGAACACTTCGCAGCCGCATTTTTCGGTACTTGACGGAAAAATTACATTTGCCTTGACCGCTATCAGCCGCTGCGGCGACAAAGCGATGAGCGACATTGTTGCAGCCCGCGAAAAGGGCGGTGTGTTTAAGAACCTGTATGACTTCTGTGAACGGATTGACAGCCGACTGACGAACAAAGGAGCGATTGAAGCACTAATCAAAGCGGGTGCGATGGATTCCTTCGGTATTCCCCGAAAGCAGTTGTTCGCCGAAGTTGAAAATGCCGTCAACAGCGGAAAGAAAGCCGCCGCAAGCAGAAGTAAGGGACAAGCGAGTATGTTCGGCATGCTTGATGACGACGAAGGTGATTCAGATAAAGCGGGGAAGAAATCGGCAACTGCGTCAGCCGATTGGGACATTCGTGAAAAAGCAAAATTTGAAAAAGAGGTTCTCGGCTTTTATGTTTCCGACCATCCGCTGAAATCAATGGAAGAATTCTTCGAGCAATACCGGTCGCACAGTTGCCGTGAAGCGGCATACGAACCGCTGGAAAAAGAAGGCGTTATTGTTGCGGGTGAAATTTCCGAAATAAAAATTTCAACGTATAAGAATCCGAAACCGAACAAACCGAATCAATGGGCTGGATTCACCTTGGAAGACGCAGCCGGCAGCGTGAGATGTATAATGTGGGCGGAACAATATGCCAAGTATATGGAATTGATGCAAGATGGACAAATCGTGTTCGCTGTCGGACGCATTGACCGCTCCAAAGCAATACAGGAAAAAGATAAAGCGGATAGTTCGGCGGAACAATCGGAGGATGACGAACAAATACCGGCGGGCAATTTGGTTGTCGATGATTTTTATACTGTCGAACAAGCGGTTGCTCTTTTAACGAAAGGTATATCAATAACGCTGAACGAGAAAAAACATTCGATGGAGACCGTTGCCCGTCTCTATAAAGAATTGAGACGTTTCTCCGGTGACCGCATCGTCGAAGTATGCGCTCAATTGCAAAACGGTACGACGGTTAAATTCAAGAACCCGCGAGTCCGTGTTGCGGTAGGAAATGATTTGGGGCTAGTCATCAATCAACTGCTCGGTGCCGGTGCGGTGAGAATCCTGAAAAACCCGCTGCCGCAAAAAGAAAAAAAGTTCTTCAGAAAGAAATCATAACCCTTATTGTTTTATCTTACCATGAAAATTATTTGCGTTGGATTGAATTATCACGGTCATGCACAGGAAACCGGTGCGGCAATTCCGAAAGAGCCGGTCATCTTTTGTAAAGCGGAAACCGCTTTGCTGCCTGACGGCGGCGTTATCCGTTTGCCGAAAGTCAGTAATAGAGTTGATTACGAAGCGGAACTGGTCGTTGTCATCGGCAAGACAGCGAAAGACGTTTCGGAACAGGACGCACTCGACTGCGTTGCGGGCTACACTTGCGGCAACGATGTGACGGCAAGGGATTGGCAGCAAAACGTACCGGCAGGACAATGGTTTCTCGGCAAATCGTTTGATACTTTCGCACCAGTCGGCAAGACAATCGCGGGCAAGGATTTGATTCCCGACCCGAATGTACTCGACATTGAACTTCGTCTCAACGGAAAAGTAATGCAGCGGGCGAACACGAAGGAATTTATTTTTCCGATTCAGAAACTGGTGTCTTACATTTCGCAGGTTATGACTTTGCATGCGGGTGATTTAATTTTCACGGGCACGCCTTCCGGCATTGGCGACACCCGCAAACCGCCGGTATATTTGCAGTCCGGCGATGTTGTCGAAGTCGAAATCGAAAAAATCGGCGTATTGAGAAATACGGTTGAGTAATAAGAGCGGGATACTTTTGTATCCTGCTCTTTGAAGATAATTCTCTACAGCGTTACGTTTTCGCCGCCGTCAATGCTTCCAACTGCGCCCCAAACGCCGAAAGTACTTCTGCCGCTTGTAACCTGTCCCGGCACTGTCATCGACCCCGGCAACGGTGAACTTATGCAGTTAATCGTATCCGAAATGAACCGCACACTGCCGTCAAGCAAGCCGATGTTCACGCCGCCGCTGTGATTACTCGTTGCCGAACCGACACCCCATCTGTCGCGGGAACCGCTGGAACAACTCGGCGAATTCGGCGGCAAGACCGTATTGAACGCAGTGTGCAGCGGAGGTGACTGCCAAGCATTATGCCCCCGTCGGGCATCGTAGGTCTTAAATGTTGATACATTATTGCCGACATCCCAGTCAGATGGAAACACTGTACGGTCAACAGAATCCACCATGCTAAGGCAGTTTCTCGGATTTGTATCAAGTCCGCTGACACCGTTTGCCAAGGAACTTTTGATTTTTTTGCTATCAGGTGTTACCGTTGGTGTGACCGTTTCAGAACAAGCAACCGTATTACTTGTTCCGTCCGTACACACTGCCATGCTCTTCCATTCGGCATTGGCGAAAAGCGACCTCGCACCAATGGTTTGACGGACTGGATTAGTGTGACCGGCAGTGCTGACAGCACCAGTGCTGTCGCGGTTCTCCATGCAGTTCATAGCGTCGGCAATGGAAATCAATATGCTCGTCTTAGTTGTTGCATTGTCGGCAACAGCAGAAGTTCCGTCAGACGGGCATGCAAGGGTCGAAATAGTTCCTCGTCTTTCGGCTCCGAGATTGTCCCAAGAATAAGTCACTGTGCCTGTACCAGTGTAGACAACGTTGGAAATTGCATCATACCGCTGCTGCTGTTCCATAAACGGCAGCAGAACTGTTTGCGTTGACCACGTCCAGGTACCGTTCACATTGGCTCCGCTTGCATTCTTCCAGTTGAACTTTGCATGCTGCGACGGCAGTTTGCCCCTGACATCGTGGTAATTGTGAAGCGACAGCGAGAACTGCTTCATGTTGTTGGTACACTGCATTCTTCTTGCGGCTTCACGGGCGGCTTGCACTGCGGGCAAAAGCAAAGCGATTAGAACGCCGATAATGGCGATAACGACTAAAAGTTCTACGAGCGTGAATGCTCTCTTAGCGTCATTTACCGGCGGGTTATCACCCGCCGCTCTTATTTCGTTTCCCCCCCTCAAATTACTTAGATTTACTTTGTCAAAATTTACACAGTCCGTGATTACGGAAACAACAGCACAAACTAACATCTTGAAATTTTTCATTTGGAAACTCCTTGCAAAAAATTTAACCCAGCCGCTATAAGCGGCGGTTTTGGAAAAAAATAACCACTGCACGTTATTATCCTTGCTTTCCGAAAAATTACAAGGGGAAGATTTCCGGAAACACAAATTTTATGAAAAACTGCCGGGAAACTAAAACGTTTGACTGTTCCGAAAACAAAATAGAGTTGTTCGGGAACCGACATTTCGGCGTAGGTAGGAATCCAGAGGAACAGGTATAGCCCTTTAGGTCTAGATTCCCGCTTTCGCGGGAATGACGGTTTTGGAGTTTCCGAACAGGTCTATTACCGTTGAATCTCTGTTCCTGCACCGCCGGCTTGTATCGCTTTTTCAACCTGCGGATTGCGGGATTCATTCGTCAAATAATTGTCGATTGCCGCCTTATTGAAGATGTCTTCATAAAACGACGCTATCGCAAGTTTCTGTTTCTTCTCGAAAATATCCGCCGCTAAATCTATCTTTACATCATTGATGTCGGTTATTGTCGGCTCTTCGTAACCGAGACAAAACAGAATCACAAGATGCTCATCATCGGTCTGAATAATCTGCGAGATTTCATTCGGCAGCAGTTTGAATGCTTCCTCTTCCAGCACCGGCATTCCGCAATACTGTCCAATCGAAGGAATCACGCCGCGAGCCGTCCGGGTAGCCGCATCAACGGAATATAACTCCGCCAAGTCGCCGAAATGTTCCGGTGTTTTACGCTGATTCGCTTTCTGCCAAACTTCCAGCGCACGGCGATGGTCGCTGCGGTTGAACACAATCGCAAGACAACGGATTTTCTTTCCGTAGTTTGACGCAAAACTCCGCTGCAAATCATCTTCCGTAACATTAACCATTGAACGAGTCAGCCGCTTCAATGCAAGAACGGGCCATATATTATTCCGTTTATAAATCTCTGCGCTGACACGGTTCTGTTCCAGTGCCATCTTCATCCAAAGTTCCGTGTTCGGCGTACCATCCGGCTTGAGTTGTACATACTTAATCGCCATTTCACGGATTTCCGCTTCAATATCGGCATCGGTAATGACGATGTTATTTTTCCGGCATTGCTGTTCGATGAGCAGTTTGTTAATCATGTCATTGAGGACTCTGCTGCCGTAGCGTTTCAGGCATATATCGGAAAGTTGTTTGATAGAAACGTTCTGACCGTTAACAACGGCGGCAACACCGGGCAGCATTCTCATCTTGTTTCTATCACCGAAAATGACTTCGATTTTGGAACGTTCAAGCAATGAAGCGAAAACCTTCTCGGAAATTTCCCGCGTCTTGGTATCCCGAATTTTTAATTCCAGCCGCTCCCGCACTGCCGCAACATCAATATTCGGCGGCTCTAAATGCTGTTCGCAGCGGAAGATAATGAATATCCCCTTCGGATTTTCGATGACCTGCGAAATCTCACCCGGCTTCATCGCAAAGAGGAAATTTTCCAGTTGCGGATGTTTCAATGCGCCGGTGCGGATGGGACGAATCAAACCGCCATGCGGCTGACTTGCGGGGTCAGCCGATATGTTTTTAGCAACCGAGGCAAACGATTCAGGTGCGGCTTTCAATTCCGCAAGTACTCTATCTGCTTCCGCTTGAGACCTTAAAACGATTTGCCGCACTTGGACTGCCGGTCCGTATTGAGCGTTGAATTCCCGCATGATATCCTCTTCGGAAATAGTCAACTGCGCACCGGCGATTTTCCCGATTGCAAGCAGCGGATAGATTATATCCTGCATATATTGTTCGGCAGTGATGCCCCGCTCGTCTTCCAGCAGTTTCAGCCATTCTTCGGTACTGAATTTGAAAGTTCCCGCCATTCGGGCAACTTCGTTGTTAATTTCCTGCTGCGAAACGGTTATTTTCTTTTGCGCACATTCCTGTTGTATGAGGGACTTTTTGACTAAATCGCTCAATTCATTTTCGCCGAAGATAGCCAGACATTCGCCTGCCAAGTCGCTTTCCATGATTTTATCGCCGTTGACTTCGGCAACGACTTTCGGCATCACGACTTCGGCATTTTGTCCGAAAGACAAAGACGCAAAGAAAAAAAGAACCGCAAAAGTTAGCAAACAACGTTTTGTCATCCGTTGACCTCGTTGAGTTAGTTAGTGATTGAAAAATCCATCTTCCAAGCATTTCAGGCGCAGTTTAAGAAAATCGTGAAAATGTGTCAAGAGGGAAATTTTTGCTTGCAGGCAGCCGCCTCTTTAGAAGTATTGACACTTCCTCCAAAACCGTTTATGCTGAAGTGGGTTTTTTTGCGTTTAATCTACGGTTCGGTAAAAACATGCGCCTCACTATTCTTACTCTATTTCTCTTGACGTTCTTGACCGGTTTCCTTTCGGCAGACGAGATTAAGCATCGCTTCCTCGCCTTGGATGAGTCCCGATTTCAGATTCTCTATGTCGACCAATTCGATTCCGCGAAAAATTGGATTATCAAAGTTCCCGCCGGCAACCGTGATTTGCAACTCATCGGCGGCAAAATCGTGATAGGACTCCGCGACGGCGGATTTGCCGAATACGATTTTGCAGCGCAAAAACTGCTCCGCCAAGTCATTGATGCGAAATACAAGGGCGACTCCGTCACGGCATATCGGCTTGAAGACGGACGCACACTTCTCGCTTCATCTCAAACGCCGATTAGAATCACGATGCTTGACGCAGAAGGAAAAGAAGTCACAACAGCGGTGTTTCCGAACACAAAGACCGTCCGCTGCGCCCGACTAACACCGCGCGGCACAGTCCTGTTCGGCTGCAACGAAAATCACGTTATCGAAGGAACACTCGACGGCAAAGTAATTCGGGACATCGTCATTCCAGATGCCAAACATATTTTCATGGTTGAAGAATTGCCAAACGGCAATCTCTTGGCAACGAGCGGATACGGCGGGTTTTTTGTGGAAATTGACAAGGACGGAAAAATAATCCGAAAAACCGGCGGCAAACCGGGACCGGAAGGTGTCGGCATCAATTTTTTCGCCAGCGTTCAAGTACTGAAAAACGGCAATACCCTGATTGCCAACTGGACAGGTCACGGAGCAAACGACAGCGAAAAGGGCTTTCAAATTCTCGAATACGACGCGGCAGGCAATATCGTCTGGCATTGGCATGACCCGAAAATTGCCGGGTCAATACACAACGCCGTTGTGCTGGAATAGTATCGGCAGCCGCCGACCTATTCCTTTTCCCGTAAAAACTGATAACATGACTGCGAAGTTTTTATTGAGTATTATCCGGCAGCCGACGACTGTCAATTTCGCATAAAGTTATGAACATATCTCACTTTTTTATCGACCGACCGGTATTTGCGGCAGTTATTTCTTTGCTCATAACTCTCGGCGGTGCAGTTACTTACAACATGCTGCCGGTCGAACAATTTCCCAACTTCGTGCCGCCGGTCATTGTCATAACCGCTTCATATCCGGGTGCGAATGCCGAAACAATTGTTGATACTGTTGTCACGCCGATAGAAAAAGTTGTCAACGGTGTCGATAACATGATTTACATAAACTCGGTTTCTACCAGCGACGGTTATGCGAAAATCTCCGTCGTATTCAAGCCCGGCACTGACCCCGATATGGCAACCGTTCTCGTTCAGAACCGCGTCAATCGGGCAACCGCAATACTGCCGCAGGAAGTTACACGGCAAGGAATAACGATACAGAAACAGTCAACCAATATGGTCGTTCTGCTGAATTTCTATAATCCCGACGACTTGGAGAATTACAAAAAAGGAAAATATCTTACGGATGAAGAAGCCGCTGCACGCAATCTGTATTTGGCAAACAACGTCAACATTAACATCTTCGACCAACTCGCCCGCGTTTCCGGTGTAGGTTCCGTCAGCGTTTTCAATCAGCAGGATTTCAGCATGCGCATCTGGTTCAATACCGAAGTATTGGCGGCGCGCAATATCTCGGTTGATGAGATACGCAGCGTTCTTCAAAAGCAGAATGTTCAGGTTGCGGCGGGACGCATCGGATATCCGCCGATGCCGAAAAATGTAAAAGGCAATATCGCATTGAGCGCGATGGGACGCTTGGATTCCGTCAAGGATTTTGAAAACATCGTGCTGCGGACTTCTGACGACGGCAGTATTCTCCGGCTGGGTGATGTTGCGATTGTTGAACTCGGTTCCGTCAGTTATAGTGCCAACTCGACATTTTGCGGTATTCCGACAACGTCTGTCGGAGTATATCAGAACCCCGGTGCCAATTCACTGCAAGTTGCCGATAATGTTGCTGCCGCTATAAAAGAAATGCGGGAAGTACAAGGGCTGTTAGGCGATAATTTAACCTGCTCTGTCGGTTATGATGCTACCGCTTATGTCCGTGAGTCATTGAACGAAGTCAAGAAGACGCTGGTCGAAGCGTTGGTTATCGTGGTTCTCATTGTCTTCCTTTTCTTGCAGAATTGGCGGGCGGCTGTCATTCCGACCATTACGATTCCGGTTTCATTGGTCGGCTGTTTTTTCATTATGTGGGCAATCGGTTTCACCGTCAATTCTCTCACGCTTTTCGGGTTGATTCTGGTTATCGGCATTGTCGTTGACGATGCGATTATCGTTGTTGAGAACGCACAGCGGCTCATTGATGAAGAGGACTACACGCCGTATGATGCCGCCAAAAAAGCAATGGACGAAGTATCGGGTCCGATTATTGCGACAACCTTCGTATTGATGTCGATTTTCATTCCGACTTCAATGGTGCCGGGCATAGTCGGGACGGTATATCGGCAATTTGCGTTGACCATTGCAGGGGCGGTTTGCATCTCCGCAATATGCGCGCTGACTTTTGCACCGGCAATGGCGGCGATAATCCTGCGGAAAAACAAGCCGAATGAAAAGAAATTTTTCGTCTTCCGCTGGTTCAACTATTTCTTTGACGGTTATGCGAACTTTTATCTCAAAACGGTGAGGGGAATCATTGCCGCTAGAATAGTTGTTCTTCTGTTGTGGTTTGGTTTGCTTTATGGTGTTTTTTATGCCTTCAATGTTTTGCCGACCGGCTTTATACCGAATGAAGACCAAGGCGTTTTGTTTGCCGAAGTTAAACTTCCCGAAGGCGCAACGCTTGACCGCACCACCGAGGTCTCAAATAAGATGTTGAGCATGCTCAGCGACGACCCGACGGGAATCGCCAATGTGATTTTCGTCAACGGTTATTCCATGCTTGACGGTGCGCCGTCAACGAATTCGGCGTTTGCCGTTTTTCAGTTAAAAGAATGGGGCGAGCGTTATCCGACAATGTTTGAATTATTGAAACATGGTCTCGGTTTCAAACCCGCTCCGCACCGTCCCAATGGTCTGGAAGAAATACTGCCTTCGCTTTACCGCAAGTGGCAGACGAATTTCAATTCCATTCCTGAAGCGTCTATCATGGTTTATCCGCCGCCGCCGGTTATGGGCATCGGTAATTCGTCAGCGGTAGAATATGAACTTCTCGACAGAGCAAATGCCGGTGTTTATAACCTGTATGATACCGCACAGGAATTTTGCGATGAAGCAATGAAGACCGGTCAATTCTCGATGGTACGCTCTACATTCAATCCGTTTGCGCCGCGGTATTTTCTCGATATTGACAGGGACAAAGTAATGCACATCGGAGCATCAATGGACAACATCTTCACCGCTTTGCAGGCAAACTACGGGTCGATGTACATAAATGATTTCAACTTGTTCAACAGCGTTTTCAAGGTTTATATTCAGGCGCACAGCAATTACCGCGCAACGCCGTGGGATATTTGGAACATGAAATTCAAAAGTGATACCGGCGAAATGGTCCCGGTCAGTGCGGTCTCACAAATTCGGGAAGAGGTGGGTCCGCAACTGATTCCGCGCTTCCAACTTTATTCCGCTTCTTATATCATGGCTCAGCCCGCTCCGGGAGTCAGTTCTGGTGATGCGATTGAGAAACTGAAAGAATTATCGAAACAACTGCCTTCCGGCTACGGTTATGCTTGGACAGGAATGACGTATCAGGAAACATCTGTCGGCAATGTAACTGTTATTGTGTTTGCTTTGTGTGTAGTGTTTGCGTTCTTTGTTTTGTCGGCGCAGTACGAAAGTTGGCTCACGCCGGTAGTTATTTTGATGGCGGTGCCGCTGGGCATCGGCGGTGCGCTGCTTGCGGTTTCACTGCGGGCGTTGGATGTCAACATTTACACGCAAATCGGATTTATTTTAATGGTCGGGTTATCGGCAAAGAACGCTATTTTGATAACGGAGTTTGCCGAAGAGAAACGGCGCGGCGGACTTCCGGTAATTCAAGCGGCGTTTGAAGCGGGGCGGCAGCGGCTGCGCCCGATTATGATGACTTCGTTTGCGTTCATATTGGGGATACTGCCGCTGGTTGTTGCAAGCGGTGCCGGTGCTGTCAGCCGGCATGCCATTGGCACACCGGTTTGCGGCGGTATGCTCACCGAAACACTTGCAGGAATTTATGTAACACCGGTACTGTTCGTACTGCTGACTAATATGAAGTTGAGGTTATTCAAATGAAAAAATATAGTATCATTCTTCCGTTTTGTTTTTTGCTTCTTGTTCTTGCAAGCGGCTGTGCAAAAAAGAATGCCGCGTTGGTGCCGTCTTTGCCGACGGTGTCGGTTGAGGAAGCAGCAACTTCCGACATTCAATTATACATTTACGCAAATGCGCATGCCGAAGCGTACGAGTTTGTGAAAATCACTGCCCGCGTCAAGGGTTTTCTGCGTGAAATCAATTACAAGCCCGGCGAACTTGTTTCCGCCGACAAACAACTTTTCTTGATTGAACCCGACCAATACAAAGCCGCGGTCGATATTGCCGAAGCGCAGGTTGCATACGCTCAAGCGAATTACAAGTCCGCGCTGGCGGACTATGAGAGAACGAAACAACTCGTTCCGCTTGGTTCAAAAGTGCAGCAGGATTTAGACAGGGATATTGCCGTTAGAGATGAAGCGGCGGCAAACATTCTGAAAGCGCAAGCCCAGTTGGAAACCGAAAAAATCAATTTGGGATACACCGCAGTTAAATCGCCGATTACGGGAAAGGTTGACCGCAATCTGATTGACCTCGGCAATGTTGTCGGTTCAAGCGCGGAGAATTCGTTCTTGACTACCGTTGCCAGAATGAGTCCATTGTATATTTACTTCACTATTAGCGACACGGATTTTAACAAGATTCGTGAATACATAAAAATTGATATAAACACGGGAGCAAAAACGCTGCACGATGTTGATGCGCCGTTCAGCGTCGGCATTATCAAGGGTGCGAGCGTTGCGGCGACGGAATATCCTTTCGCGGGAAAACTTGATATGGTGTCGAACACGATAGACCGCTCAACGGGAACGATTCAGGTTCGCGGTGTGATTCCGAATGAAGATTTTTCGATATTTCCCGGACAGATTTGCCGCGTGCGGATACCGCTCGGTGATAAAAATGAAGAGGTTGTCATCAGGCAGGAAGCGATTTGCCGCGATTTGAACAGAACGTATATTTTCGTTGTTGATGCCGATAATACGGCGCATAAGCGGTATGTCGAATTGGGTTATGAGCAGGCGGACGGCACCCGGATTGTGGTTTCGGGTTTGGAAAAAGGCGAGCGTTATATTGTCGGCGGTACGGCAAAAGCCCGCGACGGAAAAAAGGTTGAAATCAAATAAATTACGAGGCGCAGGAACTTTACATTACCGCGCCGTCTTTTTCAAATCCAGCGACGGCAGCGGAATCTGCCGATAACCCATTGTGCATTCCGTGAGCGTTGCCCGATAATTCGTGTCTTGAAGCAAAGTCGTCCGCCGGTCTTTTGCCGGAAATACCGTTGAATAAATGCGGATTTCACCGTCCAGCGATGTTACCACTTCCTCCCGCCAATCCCCGTAAAGGTCGGCAATCAAAATGATGCTGCCCTCAAACGGCGTATCAACTATCGGCTCAAATGAAGGATACGCAACCGGCTTGCCGTTTATAATCAAAGACCGCTGCAAGGTCTCGTTCCACCAAACACTCTTCGGCGCAAGGTCTCTAACCGGAA
>WRCR01000031.1 GCA_009783865.1 Planctomycetaceae bacterium
TAACCGCATTAAGTGTTAGAGGCATAGTTCACCTTATTTATAAGAAAGGAAGACAACGACAAAACTACGTTCTCATTATACTGCATCGGGAGGAAAAAACAAGCGGTTGAAGTTTTCGCAATCGGACGATTATGTTTCTGTCATTTCCGACAAACTGCCGCACGATATATCCGCTCAATCTAGCGCAATCTCTCGTGAAGTACTTCTACCAAATCCGGCAGCGTCAATTTTTCCGATTGAGCGGTTTTCAAGTCCTTCAATTGTACTTTATCTTCGGCAAATTCATCTTCGCCTATAATCACGACAAAATCAAAACCGCGCCGGTCAGCATATTTCAACTGCTGTCCCAATTTTTTTGCTTCAGGATAGAATTCAATTCCGATTCCCATTGAGCGGATATATCCGGCAATGCGCAGATAATCATTCAACCGATTTGCCGCAAAGAACGGCAGGAAAACCCGAACCGGTGTTGAACGTTTTTCAATCATTCCGAGCGTTTCCATTGCCGCAAGCAGACGGTCTAACCCCAACGATGCGCCGACACCGGGCAATTCCTGCTTCGTGAATAAACCGGCAAGGTTGTCGTATCTTCCGCCGCTGCAAACACTTCCGATTTCGGGTAAATCGTCCAGAAATGTTTCATAAATCATGCCGGTGTAATAATCCAAGCCGCGGGCAATCGAAACATCAAGCACGATTCTTTCCGGCGGTACACCGGCTGCATTGACGGCTTGCAAGAGAGTCGAAACCTCCGCAACACCGGTTTCGCCGATAGCATTGCCGTCAAGCATCTTTTGCAGCGAAGCAATTTTATCTTCATTGCTGCCGCTCAATTCCGCTAACTGCAAAACGGTTTCTGCCTGCGTTTGTGTAAGACCGGCGTTCTCCGACATTTCCGCAATGACCGCCGCTTTTCCGATTTTATTCAGTTTATCAAGCGAGCGGAGAACAGCGGTTGTCTTATCCGAGATTCCCAACTTATCAAGCAAGCCGTTGAGAATTTTCCGGTTATTAATTCGGATTTTGAAACGCGTGAACGGCGCAAACGGATTTCGGTTCTTCAAATCAATCATTTGCAGCAGTGAATTGATAACCAGCGTTATTTCAATATCTGCCGCAAGCGATTTAGTACCGATGGTATCGAAATCACACTGCGTAAATTCGCGGTATCTTCCCGCTTGAGTATTTTCGCCGCGCCACACTTTTGCGATATGATACCGCTTGAACGGCGTGCCGAGTTCTTCAATATGCTGCGCCGCATATCTTGCAAGCGGAACTGTCAAATCAAACCGCAAGCCGACATCGCGTCCGCCGTGGTCTTTGAATTTGTAAAGTTGCTTGTCGGTTTCATCGCTGCCCTTGCCCTGAAGCACTTCAAGATATTCGAGAGCCGGCGTGTCAATCGGCGTAAAACCGAAGGAAGCGAAAGTAAATTCCGCATTACGGATTAACTCCTGCCGTGTTAACATTGTTTCCGGCAGAAAATCGCGAAACCCTTTTAATGTTCTTGGTGTTATCATAGCGGTCAGATGTTCTGCACTCTCAGGCGCACCACTTTACCTTGGACGCTTCGCAGCGTTTCAAGTTCTTGAATGGATTGCAGTAAGTCGCCCTCTTTTGCTTCGTGAGTCGTCAATATCAGCGCAGCGGAATCCTCGATTTCATGCTGAATGAGCGAAGCAATCGAGATATTATGTTTCCCGAAGATGCCCGATATTTCGTGAAGCACACCGGGTTTATCAATAACGTTAAACCGCAGATAGGAACGCCCGAAAAAGGTCTCCGGCTGTTTGATTCTATTTACTGCATCGGTTTTGTTCCAAAGATTCAGCGCATTAAAAGTGATAGCGGTTCTTCCGAGAACCGTGTCAATAATATCACCGGCAACAGCGGAAGCAGTCGGCAGTTGTCCCGCACCAAGTCCGTGAAAGAACACCGGTCCGACGGAATCGCCGATAATACGCACCGCATTGAAGGCACCGCGGACAGCCGCAAGCGGATTATCTTTCGGGACAAGTGTCGGCGAAACATGAAGTTCTAACCCCTCGTCACTTTGCCGCGCTACCGCAAGCAGTTTAATGCGGTATCCCAATTCTTTGGCATAGTTGAAATCAATCGCATCAACGGATTCGATTCCGATTCTCGGAATGTTCCGCCAATCGACCGTTGTACGGAAACCGATTTGCGCCAGAATAGCGAGTTTTTGTGCTGTGTCCGTTCCATCAACGTCCATAGCAGGATTTGCTTCGGCATAACCGAGTTTCTGCGCCTGTTTTACCGCATCAGAATACGACATATTGCCGCCTTCCATTTGCGTCAGAACGTAGTTGCAAGTCCCGTTGGCAATAGCAGTTATGGAAAGCAGGTTATTCGCCTGCAAGGCAGTTGACAGCGAATTTAAAATCGGAATACCGCCGCAAACCGCCGCTTCAAAAGCGATGGTTCTGCCGTGTTTTCGGGCAGCGGTGAACAGTTCTTCGCCGTGAGCCGCAAGCAGTGCCTTGTTGGCGGTTACTACGTCTTTGCCGTTTTCGAGTAATTTCAGGATAAAGGTTCGAGCGGGTTCGAGTCCGCCGATGAGTTCAACGGCTACCTTGATTTCCGGGTCGTTGAAAATGGATTCCGCATCGCTAGTAATAACTCCATCCGGTACTAAAACGTCACGCTGTGTTGTGAGGTCTTTGTCGCAAACTTTCGCAAGAACAACGTTTTTTCCCGTTGTTTTTCGGATGCGTTCCGCTTGATTCAGCAAAATCTTCACGACACCGGTCCCTATTGTCCCGAAACCGAACAAAGCAATTTTGACGTTATCCATATTTTTTTCTAACAACTGAATTCTCTTTGCGAATCCCTTGCGTACCCTCGCGTTCCTTGCGGTTGAATATGTTTTTAACCGCAAAGGACGTTAAGAACGCAAAAAAAGGATTCGCAAAAATGCAACCGAAACTGCCTTATTGATTCGGCTGTCCTCTGAACCGTTTGTTGATGTCGATTTCCAGCACGCCGAATGCTTGTTCATGCCGCTGTATTGTTGCATTCAAGGCAAGCAGCAAGCGTTTTGCGGTATAGAAATTAAGGACGATTCTGTCCGAAACAACTATCGGGGTGGTAGGAATTCCAACCGGCTGCGGATTCAAACCGAAATCGACAATCAATTCCTCCGGTGTTCCGGTAACACGGCAGAAATTAGCGTAGGTTGCCGCAACTTTGGAATCGTCGAATTGAATCTGAACCTGCTGCGGCTGCCCTTGCGGCGGATTATTCTGTTGCGGAACGGGCTGGTCATCAGGAGTAAAATGAGTGAATTCGTTTTCTGACATAGTTTCGTGTTTCTGTAAATAAGGGTTAGTAAAGTTAAAGTGAAAAGTGTAAAATTCGGCGAAAGCCGCCAAAATTCCATTTATTCTCGTGTTATATTTTTCCTTTTTGTTTCAAAAAAGCGATAACTTCCTCTGCAAGTTCTTCCGCCGATTTGTTTCCGGCGTGCAAAACGAGTTCCGGCTTCTCCGGTGCTTCGTAAGGGTCATCAATTCCGGTGAAACCTTTTAGTTCGCCTAGACGTGCTTTTTTGTAAAGTCCTTTGGGGTCGCGCTGTTCGCAAATTTCGATGGGCGTGTCAACAAAAACCTCGATGAAATCGCCTTCCGGCAACGTCTTGCGGACATTATCGCGGTCAATCTTGTACGGACTTATAAACGCCGTCAACGCAATGATACCGGCATCGGCGAACAGTTTAGCGACTGCACCGATGCGGCGGATGTTTTCTTCGCGGTCTTGTGCCGAAAAACCGAGTCCGAAGCGTTTCGAGAATTCTTCGCTGTGCCGTTCCTGCAGCATCTTCGGATTGGCATTGAGTCCGTGGCGGACATTATCGCCGTCGAGGACGAAACTATGTTTTCCGAGTTTATACAGCAGGTGGTCTACGAGATTCGCCGTAGTACTTTTACCGCTGGCACTCAAGCCCGTGAACCAGACGACGCAACCCTTGTTTCCATTGCGTTTTTCGTATTCTTCGCGGGAAACAGCGTGATCATGCCAATAAACCTCTACTTCGGACATTGCGTTAAAAATTCCTTTTGAAAAGTTAGCGAAAACCAATTATGCGGATTATAACTCAATTCCATTTTGAGTCAAGACGAGTTTTTGTGTTGCCGGTGTATTCAGTGTACATCGCATACCTGATTTAACATTTCAATCAGAGTTGCGTTGTCTAGAAAAACATTATATAACATGATAAAATAACGGAATAGATTTTCACATCGATTTTTCAACACGATAATTTTTAATGCCGTCATCAAAAAAATCCGCCGAGGCAAAATCAAAAACAAAGTTCGATGCCGCCCGCATTGAAAGGGCTGTCCGCGAAATTCTCATCGCTATCGGCGAAGACCCCGACCGCGAAGGACTGCTCGACACACCGGCACGCGTCGCCCGAATGTACAAAGAAATCTTCAGCGGACTGCATGAAGACCCCGACGTTCACACAAAAAAATTCTTCAGCGAACATTACAACGAAATCGTACTAGTGCGGGACATTTCCTTTGACAGTACCTGCGAACACCATTTAATGCCGTTCACCGGCAATGTTCACATCGGCTACATTCCTGACGGCAAAGTCATCGGCTTGAGTAAGTTAGCCCGCGTTGTCGAAGTGTTGTCTCACCGTCCGCAAGTACAGGAACGCCTGACGGAAGAAATAGCGGAACATCTCTACACGCAACTGAAAGCGAAAGGGGTCGCGGTTGTAATTGAGGCGGTGCATACCTGCATGACCGTGCGCGGCGTTAGAAAACCGGGGTCAACTTGTATTACCTCTGCGCTTCGCGGAATATTTTTGAAAAATCATTCCAGCAGGGCAGAAATTTTTGCATTGATGGGAAAAAAATAAGGATTGATAATAATTTGCTTGCGCAAATCGGCTCTGATTTTTTCCCCCCAATGTGTTAGAATAATCATACACCGCCTCCGCTTGCCAAGCGGAATAATCAGGTTATAATACCATTAAGTATTTTTTTATCGAATTGGTTTCCTGCGGAATTTAATAACTTTTAACTCAATCAGAAACAATAAGAATTTATGACCGTGACAATGACACCTGCCGAAAAGAAGGCAATCGACACTATCCGCTGTCTCTCGATGGACGCAGTTCAAGCCGCTAATAGCGGACATCCCGGAACCGCTATGGCTCTCGCACCGCTGGGTTATCTTTTGTTTAACGAAGTAATGCGCTTCTACCCTGAAAATCCGCATTGGGAAGAACGTGACCGGTTCGTACTCTCAATAGGTCACGCAAGCATGCTGATTTACGCACTGCTGCATTTGAGCGGTGTGAAAAACGTTGACGGAACGCCAGCCGTTTCCCTTGATGACATCAAAAACTTTCGGCAACTCGGAAGTAAATGCGCTGGACATCCTGAATACGGTCACGTGACCGGCGTTGAAATGACTACCGGTCCGCTCGGTGCAGGCGTTGCAACCTCAGTCGGAATGGCGATTGCTGCAAAACATACGAAAAAGAATTACAACGTTTATGCAATTTGCGGCGACGGCTGCATGATGGAAGGCATCACCTCCGAAGCGGCATCGCTTGCCGGTCATCTGCAACTTGACAATCTGTGCTGGTTCTATGACGACAACGGTATCACAATAGAAGGGCACACCGATTTAGCGTTTTCCGAAAACGTTGAAGCACGATTCAAAGCATACGGCTGGAACGTTGAACGTGTTGGCGATGTGAACGACCTTGATGCACTCCGCAAAACAATTAAGAAGTTTCAGGAGGAAAACAAGAAGCCCACACTCATTATCGTCAAGAGCGTCATTGCTTACGGCGCACCGAATTTGGCGAACACACATCAGGCGCACGGCGCACCGCTCGGCGAAGAGGAAATCAAACTAACGAAACAATTCTACGGTGTTGACCCCGATAAGAAATTCGTTGTCGATGCTGACGTTTATGAAACGTTTGGAAAAAGACGGCAGACGGCAGACGGCAGACAGCAGACAACAGACAGCAATCGGCAGACAACAGAAATTAAATTGGACGAGTTTCCCGTTGACGCTAAGGGCATTGCCAGCCGTGTTTCGTCCGGCAAAGTGTTGAATCAAATTGCCGCTCAACTTCCGGCACTCATCGGCGGCTCGGCTGACCTTGCGCCGTCGAACAATACTTGGCTGAAGGATTATCCTGCTTTTTCGCCGGAACATCCCGAAGGGCGCAACCTGCACTTTGGGATTCGGGAACATGCAATGGGTGCCATCGCCAACGGTTTGACACTTTCGGGACTGCGAGGCTTTTGTGCAACGTTTTTCGTCTTTTCCGATTACCTGCGACCGGCAATCCGACTTGCGGCATTGATGAACGTTCCCACTCTGTTTGTTTTCACGCATGATTCCATCGGTGTCGGTGAAGACGGACCTACGCATCAACCGGTGGAACATCTTGCGGCATTACGGGCAATTCCGAATGTTGCGGTCTTCCGACCGGCGGATGCCAACGAAGTTGCAGAGGCGTACAAGGCGGCACTTTTGCTGACCGAAACGCCGAGTTGTATGGTGCTGACACGTCAGAACTTGCCGACTATTGACCGTGAAAAATTCGGCAACGCCTCCGGCGTTCACAAAGGAGGTTATATGGTTGCAGATTTTCCAACTTCTCTTAGCGTCTCCGACCAAAACGTAATTTTGCTTGCAACCGGCAGTGAAGTTGCTCTTGCGATTTCGGCGTGGGAGCGGTTGACCGCTGAAGGCATCAATGTCCGCGTGGTGTCGATGCCGTGTTTCGAGTTGTTTGAACAGCAGCCGCAGGAATACAAGGACAGTGTTTTACCGCCGGAAGTGAAAGCCCGTGTCGGTATTGAACTTGGAATCGAACAGGGCTGGCGGAAGTACATCGGCGACAGCGGCGTATTTATCGGAATGACCGGCTTCGGTGCATCGGCACCGGCTGGCGTTTTAATGAAACACTTCGGCATAACGGTTGAAAATGTCGTTGCCGCGGTAAAGAAATGTTGTATGAACCACTGATTACGCTGATTTAATGATTGTTATGATTTTCTAGTAAAACGTCATTTGTAAGAATCATACTAATCATTTAATCAATGTAATCAAGGGTTCAGAATAATAATAAGAACAATATCCCAGGAGTAGACCAATGACTTATCGAAATCGTATCGTGTTAATTATTTCGTTGCTGTTTGCAGTGTTGTTTCCCGCTGTGATTTTTGCGCAGCCGAATGCGCAGATGTTCCGTTCCAAAGTATGGCAGGACGGAATGCGCCGCAGCAGTAAAACCGTTTTGAAATCCATGTGGGACGGCAAGGGTTACAATCTGTTTGCCGTTCAGTTGTTGCAGGAAAAGGAAGTCCGTGATTCGTGGGGCGTTTCAGACGACCAGTATCAAAACCTTCAGGGAGCAACGGCAAAATCAATGATGTCGTCGGAAAACGCCGCCATAATGAAAGAAATTATGGAACTGCAAAAGGACAAGGACTTTTTTACCGATAACGGCGACCCGAAAAAGCAGGAACGCTTTTTTGAATTGCAGTCGAAGATGGTATCCACATTGATGGATACTGCTCCGCTGGAAATAGACAAAAACTTATCGGCGGAACAGAAAAAAAAGATGCAGGAATTTCAACTTTCTACAATGGGCGAGTTTCCGATTGTTTCAACGTCAATGTTTAATGCGCTGGACTTGTCCGAAGACCAAACGAAGAAAATGGATGCTATCAAGAAGGAACTCGAACCGCAGTTTGATAAACTGATGGACGACCTTATTGACTCGCAAATGAAACTGAACGAAAAAGTAATGGCGGCAGCAGAAAAAGAAGGAATTAAGAACCCGCAGGACAACAGAAAACTGTTCGAAGACCTTATACAGCGGGTTTCCAAAGAAGACCCGGAAATTCAGAAGTTGATGCAGGAATTTCAATCGAAAAATCAACTTTTCATAACGCAGTTTAAGTTCAAAGTATTTGACATTCTGACGGACGAACAACTTGCGCGGCTTGAAAAGATTGTCAGCAATCAGCCGGACTATGTGAAAAACTGGGTTCAGAAAATGAAAAAGATGATGGGACAAGCGGGCGGCGGCGAAGCATCAAACGCTTTTCTCAATTCGTGGAAGCCCGGCGAACCGATTCCCGCTGAATACAAAAAAGCCCGTGAAAACAAAAAATTCCCCGCAAAGGAATAACTAATCACTCACCACTAACCACTCACCACTAATCACTATGACATACAAAATCGTATTGCTTGACCCGATTTCCGAAGACGGAAAAAATATGCTGCGCAACACTCCCGGTGTGGAGTTTGAAGAACACACCGGACTCAAAGGCGAAGATTTGCGGCAGTGCTTGAACCAATTTGATGGTGCGATTGCCCGCAGCGGTGTGAAAATCACGGCGGAGTCCCTCGAAGGCAACACACGCCTCAAAGCGATTGCCCGCGCCGGTGTCGGTGTCGATAACATCGACACCAAAGCCGCAACCCGCCGAGGCATTATCGTGATGAATACTCCCGGCGGCAATACCGTTTCGACCGCCGAACACACCTTTGCGCTGATTCTGGCGTTGTCCCGCAATATTGCGCCGGCGCATCAATCGCTGGTCGAAGGACGCTGGGACAGGAAACTTTTCACGGGACATCAACTTGAAGGCAAGATACTCGGCATTGTCGGGCTGGGACGCATCGGACAAGTCCTTGCCGGTTATGCGAAAGCATTCAAGATGAAAATCATCGGTCTCGACCCGTTCTTTACGCAGCAGAAAGCGGATGAACTGGGAATTACACTGGCGGAGAACTTTCACGCGCTGCTGCCGCAGGTTGATTTCCTGACTGTTCACACGCCGATTAACGACCAGACCCGCGGTATGTTCGGCAAGAAGGAACTCGAATTGCTCAAGCACGGTGCGAAACTGATTAACTGCGCCCGCGGCGGTATCTACGATAAAGATACGCTCGTTGCAGGACTCGAAAGCGGCAAAATCGGCGGCGTCGCGCTTGATGTGTACGAGGAAGAACCCTGCACGAATCATCCGCTGTTTGGAAAAAAGAACGTTGTATGCACGCCGCATCTCGGTGCTAGCACGGAAGAAGCGCAGACCAACGTTGCGCTTGAAGCGGTTGAGTTGCTGCTCGATTACTTCACGAAAGGTTCAATCCGGCAGGCGGTCAACTTCGGAACGCTTGATGCGGCGGCGTTGGCTTCGCTGCGAAGCAGTTTGAATGTTGCGTATCGTCTTGGTATTCTTGCGGCACAGATTAGTTTCGAACCGATTACTTCCGTCAAGATGAAATACAAGGGTGAAATTGCGAAAAAAGACACGAATTTAATTTCGACTTCATTCGCAGCGGGCTTGTTGAGTGCCAGCAAGGCATCGGATGTCAACATCGTTAGTGCGGCTTCGATGCTTGAAGAGCGGGGCATTAACTTGATTTCCGAAAAGACACCGGAGGCAGGCGAATTCTCTTCGCTCATTACGGCGGAAATTAACAACAGCATGACGCTTTCCGGCACGCTGTTCGGCAATTCAATGCCGCGTCTTGTGATGATGAACGGTTATCGTCTCGAAAGTTTTCTTGACGGCGAACTGGTGTTCATTGACCACTTGGACCAGCCGGGAGTCATCGGCAGCATCGGCAATGCGTTTGCGAAGTACAATATCAACATTAGCGCAATGACGGTTGGGCGTGTTACTCCAAAACCCGGCGGACAAGCGATAGCGGTTCTTGCGATTGATGCTGAACCGGCGGCGGAAACGCTCAAGGATATTGAATCGCTGAAGTCCATTGGACGGGTAGCGGTCGCCAAGTTGCCTCCGGCAGAGCAATTCCCCGAATGGATGGGGTGAGGATATAATCACAAAGTGATTTCCAGCGGTTTATGTGCACCAATGAGCCAGTTAGTCACCGTCAATTTCTTCGTTGAACTGATATTCGCCGACCGGGGACTCCGGGAAATTGGACATGCGTTCTCATAGCCGCTTTAGATTAGATGCTACTGAATCCAGTCAACACTTTTCATTGCTTCGAGCGTTTCCGCAAAGAGTTCGTCAAGCGTCCAATTGCACATTTCAGCACCCCGTTTGATGACTTCCCGTGAACAGCCCGCCGCAAATGCCGGTGTCTTGAACTTTTTCGCAATCGATTTGACTTCCATGTCCCTGATACTTTTTGAAGGACGTATCAGCGCAGCCGCTCCGATTAACCCCGTTAATTCGTCTACAGCAAAGAGAATCTTTTCCATTCGGTGTTCCGGTTTAATATCAACCGTCAATCCCCAGCCGTGAGAAGCAGCGGCTCGAATAATTCGCGGGTCGATGTCCCGCTCCGCTAATATCTCTTGCGTTTTGATACAGTGTTCCTGCGGAAACTGCTCGAAATCAAGGTCGTGGAGTAAACCTACAATTCCCCAGAATTCGGCTTCGGCTGCAAAGCCCTCTTTGACGGCAAAATACTTCATCACGCCTTCTACAACTTCAGCGTGATGAATATGAAACGGGTCTTTATTGAATTCCCTAAGGAGTTCCCCCGCTTCACAGCGGGAAAGTATCTTAGTCATAGTAGTTCAATGTTTTACGGAGCAACAACGCCGGTTATGAATTCTTCCTCTTCTTCCTGAATGATAATCCGCGGAGTTACCATCATGAGAATACTCTGTGTCTCACGACCGATTGCCGTGTTTGTGAACAGCCGATTGATATACGGGATTTTGTTCAAAATCGGCGTACCGGCATCTGCGCGTCCTTCTCTTAACCGCTTGATACCGCCGAGAAGAACCGTTCCGCCATCCGGTACACTAACGGTAGCACTAACGGTCATCATTGCCATGGTCGGCAACTGGATACTAACACCGCTGGACGTAGCCGTTGCCGATTGTTTTGACGAGCGTTCATCGCCGGTAGTCGGCAGTGCCGAGTCGCCTTTGGAAGATGTCTCTGTAGAAGTTGATGCGGTATCCTCACCGACAAATTTGAACGTGTTCACCTTGGTTATCGTGCTGAACACCGGATTCATCGTCAGGCGGACATGCTGCCGATTACTTGAAACAACTCCTTGAACCGTCATGCTGTTACCTTCGCTCAAGATACAGATTATCGGCTGATATCCCGCAGCAAAGTCGCCTACTACCGGTATAACGCTGATGACAAACGGACTCATTGAAACATCGCTGATGCTTCCCGTTTGACCGTTAAAAACCATTACCTTCGGTGCTTGCAGCAGGTTGCTGCGCGAGTCGCCCTGACTTGCCTGCATAAAGAAATATGTTTCAATGTTGCTCAACAAGGCAAACCCGAAAGTTGTACCGGCATCAGGAACATAATTTCCATACTGCGGAACAGCCAGTGTAAAACTGTTTTGAGTGAACGGTACCGAAAGATCCGAAGTGAACCCCGATGTACCGGCTGCATTCAGACCGACCATAACATCACTTTTGAACGGATAATACGGACTGCCGAATTGGGATTCATCTGTATTATTGTTGTTATTATTGTTATTATTGTTATTGTTATTGTTATTATTGTTATTGTTATTATTGTTGTTCTGAGAAGACCAATACGCATAACTCCTCTGGTCATTCTTATCATTCCTAAACTTCATGTTAAAGTCAACGCCTATTTTTTCGTAGAAGTCCTCTGCCAGTGTTAGATAGCGCACTTCAACGGCGACCTGCAAATCGTTCATCTTGCGGAGTTGATTCAAAAGGTCAACCAGTTCGGCATGAACTTCTTCGGTTTGACGAACTACCAGTGAAAGGTTCGGCAGATATTCTGTCATTTCGCCGTCACCGCCGTTGGCTGACCACGAATCCGGTGAAACTACCGCTTCTATCAATTCAATAATCGGACCGAAATCCGCTGCGGTACCGCCCGCCGGTCCTACAGTAGGATTTGCTCCGCCACTCATCGGCATTCCGCCGTTCATGCCGCCTGTGTTAAACGGTACCGACATCTGCGCATTGATATTCGGATTCAACGAAACATTCTGAACCGATGCAAGCCGCGGATCCAGCATACCATTGACGTTCATTTGATTTTGTCTTCCGTGAGCAGCAAACTGCATCGCTCTGCCGTAAGCCGAATCGAAGTCATGGTTATTCTGTCCGTTATAGGTAGAAGCACCTATTACTAAGTCGGCAACATAGTAATACTCTGTGTACAGTTGTCCCTTCGCCTTTGTCGCGCTGGTTATATTAAGCATTTCATTACGGACGGTGTACGAAAGATTCAACTGTTCGAGAATCAGATTCAAAACACTGCGTAATCTAATTTCGTTCATCACGGTGATTGTGACCGGCGTGTCGGTGGTCACATCGACTTCTGCTAAAGCGGGCCAATCCACAAAGAAATCAACTCCGGTTTGCCCTTGCAGAAGTTGGAGAATCTGTCCCAACGGCAACGGGCGGCCGATATTGAGCGACACCGGCATTTCAAGACGGCGAATGATTTCCTGTTCGCGTTCCGGTCTGCGCTGCTGCGAAAGCTGCTCGGCAGACCTTCGTCCGCGGCGTTTCATCTCTTCCCAGTTCTTCGAGAACACAATACCCCGGTTATCAAAACTATACGGAATTGCCGCCTTTTCAACATCGAGCATTGCATCCACATAACCCTCTGCTTTGCGGTCTCTGTAGTCAATACTGCGGGAGACATTCCACGCCAACTGTGTCGAAGTAAGCAGCATGCTTGCCGCCGGTTCATCGGGAGCAAGTTCACACGCCTTTTTCGCAATGAGCACCGCTTCTTCGTACCGCTGTTCGTCAATCAGTTTATTACATTCATTAATGTAGGTCTTGAGTTGCTCTTCTCTATTACGGAATTGTTCCTGTTCAAATCTCCGTTCAGCACGAATCTGCTGATTGATTTGGTCTTGTGTACGCTGATTTTCATACCGCCGCAGTATCTGAACTGTTTCCTCAATAGCGCGGTCAATACTTTTAATGAAACTTGCTTTCGCGGCGGCATCAAGTTGCGACTGCTCTACATTCACTCTCGCTTGCCGCAGAATTTCAAGACCGGCTTCGGGATTTCGCTGGTCCCGACTTACTTTTTGAGCATCGGAAATCTGCTGCATGATGCTGGAAGCAACCTGATTAAGCACAATTTCACGTTCACGCCTCGCTTGGTCAACCATAGCCATCGGTTTCATTTCAACCAGCGGCTGATTGCCTTGTCCTGCCTTGACCTGAACATTCTGCGTTGTATCCTGTGAAGGATGATATACCGCTTGTTGTGCGGTCACTGCATTGACGTTCTGAACAGGATGAGCAACATTCTGGACGGGGACGTTTGTCCGCTTTGCAGAAATTTCTGCAAGCAATCTGCTCGGTGTTTCACTATGTTGCGGATAAGCATTTTCCGGCAGTTTCAGATTGGCAGCATAGCGGCAAAGTTGTTCCGCTTGGTCAATTTGTCCATCGTTCAACGCTTGACGCGCCTGCCGCATGAAACCCATTCCTTGATTCAAATCCCGCTGCATTGCAGCCGACAAGTTCATGGGAACCTGCGGGGCAACCGCTATTTGCTGTTGAGCATTTATAATTCGCTTAACATCTTCAATGCGCAGGAACATTGCCGACGGTTCCAATCCCGCCTGAATATCCGCCTGATTATAGGTAACTCCTTGCGCCTGTGCTTCCCGTGTCAGTTGGGTAGCAAGTTCGATTTCGCCGTATCGCAGGAGACCGTCCGCCTGAATCATCAGGAAAATTGCGTAGTCCCTGCGGTTCTGCGCATTATCACCGGTTGCCTGACATTGTTTTGTCAACTGGCGGCTGCGCAACGAGAGTTGAAGTACAGTATCCGGTAAAACATCCTGTTCCCGATAGGGGATATTCATCGCTTTAACTTCGCCGATTAACCGTTCAGCGGTTGCCAAGTCCCTTACCGCAACGGCTTTGCGGGCATCCAGCAATTTCGCATTGCTGACCGCAATCGCCTGTTCGAGGGTCATCGGCTGCTGAACCGCCTGTTGCGGCGGTGCTTGCGCTAAAACGGAATCATTGAGTACGTCCCAAAGCGTTCCACCGACGAAGGCGCTTGTCAATCCCAGCGCAACGGCGAACAATCCATTCTTGATTCTTGCTTTCGGTTTCAACACGGTACTCCTTTCGAGACACACAGCGTCATGCTGTGCGACCGCTTCCTTGTCAGCCGTTTTGCGGCTTACTTCGCGGTATATGTTTTAGTTCATCCCTGACACAATATACTAACGTTGCAGTATTTTTCGGGAAAATCCGGCGGATAATACCGATTTCAGCGGTGCTGCGTCAATAGCATTTATCCAACCGCTGCCGGTTTTTACCGTGGATTACTCGTTTTTCTTACCGGCTTTCCATGCCGGACGGAAAAAAACACTACACGTCTTTCACAATTTATCGTAAGAATAATTCAAATTCATTAGAAAAAATATGATAATAACCGGTAAAACTTTACAATTTACCTGTTTTCACAAGTGCGGCGGGCATACACCCGCCGGTTATACAGGACTCCTCTGTGCCATTGTGTGAAAGCCCCCCAATTAAAACGCAAAACTCTGCCGGGACTTTTCACTCTCTTTGTTTTCTATTCCCAAATAATCCTTAAAATCATGTAAATCCCGGAACAATGGCGAAAAACTGTTAAACTTTCACGTAAAATCAAACGGATACCGTTTTGGTCGGATTGTTGTGCTTGTTTGTTTAACAAATAGTCAGATGCCGTAATTCGTGGACAGCGCGGAGTACCGCCTAAATATGCAGCGGCACAGTCGCTGGCTCTTTCGTTGCTCAAACTGGCACTTTTTGCCCTTGCCAAGTTTAGCGGGTGTGTTAGAATTTGCGCAGTTATAAATCCGCCGGTTCCGTACCAATTACCTTAGCGGCGGCTATTAATTTCTCACTACTCGCCACTCACCACTCAAAGTTAAGATAGGTAAAACAACGTTAAAATAGGTAGTCACCATGTGCAAAAAGATACAATTTACAGAAGTGTTTTGTTTTCAAGAGGTTACGTCGAAAAAATTTTTTAATTTAGGGCTTGATGTTAGGTGGTTTGTCGCCGAGAACCGACAGAATGCAGGAGTGATGTAATAATGCCGCAGCACGAAAATCTGCTCAAAATCATCCGTTTGACTCCAGCCGGGCGTGGTGCAATCGCTTCATTGTTGCTAACTGGTCCCGGTGCGGCGGAAATCTTCCTGAAACATTGGCCAGGAAAAAATCCGCTCTTGCCGGAAACGCTGCCGAAAAACAAACCCGTCTTTGGAAAAATACTATTAACACGCTACGGACAAACCGAAGTATCCGAAGAAGCGGTCGTTCACTTCATATCGCCGGACGAAGTTGAGATTCATTGTCATGGCGGTACTGCCGTTATTGAATCCGTTCAAAAAGTATTTTTTGCCGAAGGGGCTGTCAACACCGATTGGCTCGAACATTTTTGCGCCGGAAAAGACCAGCGTGACCTTGCATTGCGAATGCTGCCCTTTGCTGAAACAGAGAGGGTCGCGCAGATATTACTCTCGCAACTGAACGGAGCATTGGAAAACGAGTTAAAAGAAATCGAAACACTGCCCGAAGACGAAAAACAGCAGTGGATTGAACGGTTACGGAAGAAAGAGTCACTGGGGCGGCATCTTATTAAACCGTTTTCCATAGTTCTTGCCGGTGAAGTCAATGCGGGAAAGAGCAGTTTATTAAACGCAATTCTTGGTTTTCAACGGGTCATTACGGATTCTTCGCCCGGCACAACGCGGGATATAGTTTCGGTTAAGACCGCAATTAACGGTTTCATGTTTGAATTTTCAGATACTGCCGGTTTTAGAAAACACCGTAAAGAACACAGTAGCGATTTACCGGATTCAAACGAGGAACAACAGCGGAAGATAGAAATAGAAGGCATTAAGAGGGCAAAACAACTACTCGAAACGGCGGACTTAGTGTTGTGGATAGTCGATTCTGTCGAAAATAATCCACACCCCCCGCAAATACCGGAGACAGCGAAAAAGGTTCTCGTCTGTTGTAACAAAATTGACTTGCCGGAATCA
>WRCR01000032.1 GCA_009783865.1 Planctomycetaceae bacterium
CCGCCGCTACGAAAACGATTGTTGGTTTATTAGCGAATACGCGGTATCATTTCCGGGTAACGGCTTTAGCACCGAACTATGATAGTTCCGACGCGTCGCTGGTGCTGGGAGAAACGACGCGAATTGCCTGATAAGGTTTAGCGGCGGTCTCTAAGACCGCCTTTATCTTCACTAAAAGAGGTTTCACATGAAAACGTTGTTGCACATCGTCTTTGCAGCGGCATTGCTCTTTTTCTTTGTTTCGTTCTTGTCCGCTCAAGCAGAAAAACATTTATTCATCGAAGCAGAATCCTTTAGCGATTACGGCGGCTGGGTTCTCGACCAGCAATATATGGACCAAATGGGTTCGCCCGTCTTGATGGCGCACGGCATCGGTGAACCCGTTCAGGACGCAACCGTGAAAATTCGTTTTCCTCAAGCGGGAAAATACCGTGTGTTCGTCCGAACCCGAAACTGGGTCGCTCCTTGGAATCCGAAATACGCCCCCGGTCAATTTCAGTTGAAACTTGACGGCACAGTACTCGAAGATAAATACGGCACCGAAGGCAATGAATGGCATTGGCAAAAAGGCGGTACCGTCGATGTCGAAGAAAACAAACTCGATTATGTACTTGCCCTTCATGACTTAACCGGCTGGGACGGACGTGTTGACGCAATCATGTTTTCCTCAGATGCCGATTATACACCGCCGGAAAGCATTGCAGAAATCGAAAAGATACGCCGTAAAGCGTTGGCACTGCCTGACGTTCCGCCGAATGCTTCCCGCAGTCCTTACGACCTTGTTGTTGTCGGTGCTGGCTATCCCGGAATCTGTGCAGCGGTCGGCGCAGCCCGGCTGGGTTTGAACGTTGCACTGATTCAAGACCGACCATACATCGGCGGAAATGCTTCGCCGGAAATACGAGTCGGACTTGCAGGAAAGATTTGTATGCCGCCGTATCCGAATCTCGGAAACCTCGTCTATCAACTGAAAAGTTCAGACCCGTTTGAATACGAAGTACACGGCAAGACCTACAAGCAGCGGGAAATGGGAATCGTCAAAGGTGAAAAGAATCTGCATCTTTTCCCTTATACCCGAATGACGAAAGTCGAAATGGACGGCAAGAAAGTTAAGGCGGTCATCGGAAAAGATGTTGTTAACGGCAAGGAACTGCGCTTTGAAGGCAAGTTGTTTGCGGACTGCACCGGCGACGGCAACCTCGGTTATCTAGCCGGTGCGGACTTTCGGGTAGGACGCGAAGCAAAATCGGAGACCGGTGAATCAATGGCACCCGACGCTGCGGATAACCAGATAATGGGTTCAACGCTTCTCTGGAGAACGGAGAATTCAAAAACGCCGACGACGTTTCCGGTTCTGCCTTGGGCGTTTCAATTCACGAAGGAATCAATACTGCCGGAGATAGTCACGAACTGGAACTGGGAAACCGGCATGCGGCGCGACCAAGTTGCCGAGATTGAACGAATCCGCGACCACGGCTTTATGGCGATTTACGGACATTGGTCTTACTTGAAGAACAACGAAGACGACCGATGGACTCCGCTGATACAAAATAAGAAGTTAGCGGAAGTTCCTTACATAGCGGGCAAGCGGGAATCCCGCCGGTTAATGGGCGACTACATTTTGCAGGAACAGGATTTCCGTGAAAACAAACCCTATCCCGACGCGAGTGTTACCTGCACGTGGCCCATCGATTTGCATTATGCGAATGAATACAGTTTGAAATACTTTCCGGGCGAAGAGTTTCGAACTTACTGTACTCATGACAGATACAATCCGCAGGCGATACCTTACCGCGTTTTTTATTCCCGCAACATCAACAACATGTTTATGGCAGGGCGAAACATCAGCGTGACTCACGTTGCTATGGGACCGACGCGGGTAATGTTGACCGGCGGTATGATGGGCGAAGTCGTTGCAATGGCGGCAGCGGTCTGTGTTAAACACAATGCTTTGCCGCGTGATGTTTATACTACGCATCTTTCGGAATTGAAGGATTTGATGAATAAAGGTGTTGCACCTCCGCCGCCTGCGTATGAATTTCCGTTGCCGTGGACGAGAACTGCCGGCGAGAATCTTGCGCGGCAGGCGAAAGCGAGTGCGTCCAGCGAACATGATTCGGGACAATATCCGGCAAAGTTTGCGAATGACGGGGTTGTTGACACGCAGCATGATTCCCGCCGCTGGGTTAGCGGAAGCGGAAGAGAACACTGGCTGCAATTGGAATTCAGGAAACTGGTAACGGTTAATGCGATGCACTTCGCAACCGGATGGGCTGGACGCAAAGCACCGATTCACGATTGTATTCTGCAATACGAAAAGGACGGCGAATGGGTCAACATACCGGATTCCAAGATTGCGCATAATCTCGGCACTTTTGTTGGTGCGAAGTTCAAGCCGGTGACGGCATCGAAGTTTCGGCTGTATATCACGAAAGCATCGGATAATACTGCCCGACTGTGGGAACTGGAGTTGTATAACGCACCATAGTGGCACAATAGATAGTCCCCGCTGACCTTACCGCAGCAGCGATTTCATCTCTGCAACGGCACTGCGCATACCAGTCATCAAAGCGCGGGCAATTATCGAATGACCAATGTTCAATTCCCGCATGCCGTCAATCGCGGCAATCGGTAAAACATTATGGTAAGTCAGTCCATGTCCGGCATGAAGACGCAGACCGGAATCGATTATCAACTTGCCCGCTGCAACAATCCGCTGAAGTTCGGCGGCGCAGTTGCGTTCCCCGACATTGCAATATGTGCCGGTATGAATTTCGATTGCTTCGCAGCCGGTTTTTATACCCGCCTCAATCTGTTTCAAATCGGGGTCGAGAAACAGCGAGACGGCAATTCCGCTTTCCTGCAATCTTTTGACGATTTCGGCAATTTGTTTCCTCTGACCGTAAACGTCCAAACCGCCTTCGGTGGTAATTTCCTGCCGTTTTTCCGGTACCAGCGTTGCTTGGTCGGGCTTCACTTTACAAGCGATTTTGACGATTTCATTCTCGCAAGCCATTTCGAGGTTTAACTTGCATCTGACGGTTAGCCGAAGTATTTCGACATCGCGGTCTTGAATGTGTCTGCGGTCTTCCCGAAGATGAACGGTAATACCGTCCGCGCCGCCAAGTTCCGCTTCAACTGCCGCCCAAACGGGGTCAGGTTCAACCGTCATTCTTGCCTGCCGGACTGTCGCAATGTGGTCTATATTTACGCCGAGTTCTATCATTTTCTTTACGGTTAAATCAAAGGACTTAATTTGCTTGCGCCTCCGCTCCTTCCGATAACTTGCGGAAATACTCCTTGTTGACATTTTCCCAGCCCGCCGGTGACGGGTCGTTTGTGCCGGAAACCAAATCTTCCTGAACATTCGTCGGCAAATTCAAAGTTTGGTCTTCCTTTATCATGAATGCACCGCCGACATTCTTTTTTGCATCTTCGGCAGAATCCAGCAAGACCTTCCGCTGCCGCTGTGCATTTTGATACCGTCCGCCGCGTAAGTCCATTTCAACCTGCGCCATCGCTTCCTTCATCTTTTCAAGGTCGGTGTTATGGTATCCCATTACCTTCATGTGATTCAAGTCAATTCCTTCCGCTCGGTTGCGCAAATCGGCTTGCTTTCCGGGCAATCTGTTGCGCTCTCTGTCGCCGCGGTTGCGCGCTTGCGGTCCTTCAAGCCCTTCGCCGGTTTCACCTGCTTCTTTACCGCCGCCGGTTGCTCCGCCTGCCGCGTCACGGCTATGGTCTTTAATCTGCCCCTTCTGATACGGGTCAGGAGTCAACCGCGTCGGAGTATTGCGTCCGCCCTTTCCGACTGCTTCTTCGCCGACAAATTCGCCGCCGGACTTTCCCTGCCGACCTTCGCCGGAACGCCCCGCTATTTCATTAGTGTTCGGCAATCGGTTGCCCGTTGCCCCTTTTGCTGAGTTATTGGAAATAGGACCGTCCAATGCGTCCCAGCCCGCGCCTTTGTCAAGCGAGTCAATCATGCTGGACGACACATCCTCCATTTCGTCAAACAAGTCCTCTTCTTCTTCCAGCAGTTCGCCGATGAGGTCTTCCAATTCCATCGGCAATTCCGCCATCGGGGCTTCCTTTTCGTCATCGTTAACCGTCTCTTCCTGCGACCATCTTTCGCGGTCTTTGGTGTCCGGCAGCCACTTTTCCATGTTGGACGTTATTTCCTCCGCCATTTCGGTTCCGAGTTGTTCTAGCGGAACAGCAATATCAGCGCACTTATCGGTATCGTTATTACCTTCGTCTTCTTTCCGCTTTGCTAATTCGGTTTGGATTTCGACCATTTCCTGCAACAGAGACGGATTCGCAAAATCCTGAAACGGCAATTTGCTCAAATCGGTATTAACTTCGTTAATGAATTTTTCCCAAGCGTCTTCTGCCGCTGCCGCTTGTTTGACTAACTGTTCCTCTTCTTCGGAGAAGTCCTCGACGTTTTCCTTGTTAAGATTCTTTGCCGCCTCAACGACTTTCCGCTGTGCTTCCAACGCTTCGTCAGCCGCTTTCTTCAACGCCTCCATTTTCTTTCTGACATCATCCGGCAAGTCATCTTGGTTGCGGTCACCCATTTCCTCGAGTGCTTTCGCTTCGGAAGCGCGGGCAAGTCCGAGCATATTCCGCAACGCATCGGAAATCTGCGCCTGCAAGTCCCCTAACTGTTTTGCCGGTTCTGTGAAAGCATCCGGTGTTGTCAAGGTTATCAGAGCATCCGACATTTCCACCGCTTTGGTCATTTGTCCGAAAGCCAACTTGTTCATGTCCCGCTTTATCATCAAGTCCTCTGTCCGGCTGTCGGACGGAATCGTTTTAACAATTCGGATACCTTCTTTTTGAATTTCAATCTGATTAGTCCGCATTTCATTCGCTAGGACAATCTGGTCTTCCAGTTTTGTTTTCGTAGGAATAAGACCGGTGCGGACTTGATTGCGGATTTGCTTTTCCATTAACTTGCGAAGTGAATCCCGTAGAACGGTCAAATTCTGCTGCGATTCTTTTGCCGCATCGCTTTTGTCAATGGTCTGAACCAGCCGCCACGGACTTGCCGTCTCCTGCGGCTTCAAGTCAATGCCCCAAGAAGAATTGGAGTATTGCCGATTGTCCTGAACAACGACACGCACCATCAAGGTTTGCCCCGTCTTCACAATCTTTTCAGTCAGCGGCAGAATATGTTCCAGTTCGAGTTGCTGTGGTGAATCATTGGCATCAATAGCCCAGCGGAATACTTTTTCAATGCCGCTTTCGTTCTGCTTCGTTTTGTTTGCGTCGTCAGTGTTTTCGCCGTCTGCAATGTCGTCTTTGATTTTCGCTTCAATCCAAGCGGCGGATACTCCGAAGTCATCGCTCAACTTAACGGCAATCGGCAATGTTTGTCCGACACTTGCCGTCACATTGGCGGTCGGACGTATCAACTCAACTGACGGCGGATTATCAGGATTTACCCGCACGCTGTTCATTCTCGGCATGGGGTCTTCAAAACCGTCTTTCTGCAAACGGATACGGTAGGAAGTCGTTTTTGTCATTTCCATTTTTGCGGTGAATCCGGTTTCACCGTTCAGCGTTCCGACAGCACCGCCGCCGTCCCAATCCAGCCGGGCAGAAGAAATCGGAGAAGTCGTTCTAACTCTTAACTCTGCCGTTGTATATTGCGGAGCGGCTAAATCCGGCGTTTTCAATGTAATCGTATTACTCGGCTTCTTCATATAGGCGGGATAATGATATACGACATCGACATCGGAAACGGCGGGCTTTTCAAGAACACCGATTTTGAATTTCGGACTTTGCGAACTGCCGACTTCGATGCGGTATATTGACGGTTTAGCAACAACAGGAATCGTTGCCTTATATTTTTTACGGATGCGTCCTTCTGCAAGCGGTTTTTCGTCTTCGGCACCGTCAACTTTCGGTGTCAGTTTTTCGTCTTCGGAAACCGGCAGCATTACCAGTAATTCTTCTTTTTCTGCTCCATCGACAAAGACGAACAGCGTTGCCGCCAGCGGCTTCTGCTCCGGCGAAGTTGGTGCCGGTTCGTCTGTTTCGGCAAAGATGTCGAGCGGAGTACCGGCTAAAACATCGGTATTGCCGGGAGAAACGGCGATTTTCACATCGCCGACGGAAGGAACGAAGTCCCATGGTTTTGTCAACCGACCAGCAGCGGAACTCCAATTCGGAAAAACGGTACTGCCGAGAAGAGCGAGGATGCCCAAGAAAACCAGACACGCAGCGGCTTCGAGTAAATCCTGCGGGGTTTGCAGAGCATACAAAAATCTGCGAAAGCGGGTCTCTTTTTTGACAGCATTTTCGAGAGGAACGTTTTGAACGTTCTTTGCGGCTTGGTCGACTGCTGCGCGGCAAAACGCTTTATCTTCATTGTCTTTGTCGTTTGCCAGTTGGATGAGATTGATGAGATTGCTTTCCAGTTCCGGCAGTTCGGATTCGAGACAGCGTGCAGTACCTTCGAGAGAGCGTTGACTCTTCACAACGCGGCGGATAACCAGAGCGACGAGCGTGACAGTTGTGATTCCCCAAATGCTGAAACCGGCAATGAGAAACGACTGCGGCAGCCGGAAAATTGCATCAGCAACGGCAAACAACAGGAACAGAGCCAAGGAGCAGGACGCTGCCCAGACAGCAGAAGCGAGGAGCGTGAAAATCCACCATTTCTGACGAAGTTGGTCTAACCGATTAATGACATTTTGAGCGGATGTTGACATGTGTATTTCCCCTGCTTTTTGAACCTATACTTGAACTGATATTTACGTATCGGCAGTATTCATAATACTGTAACTCAAAAGCGGCACTTTTTCAAGAAAAATCTCCCGTTAAAGCGGATTTTTGGTAAATTATTTAGCCGGTACTCCGGTTCAAAATCATCAATGCATTGCCAAACCGCCGCTGACATCGACAGTTGCGCCCGTCATATAACTAACTCTGTCGGAACATAGAAACACTGCGACATGAGCAATTTCTTCAGTCCGTCCGATGCGTCCGAGCGGCGCACGGCGATTGAATCTTTCCGGCTCGGCTTCGTAAGCAGCGGCGATAATATCGGTGTGCATAATACCGGGCAGAACCGCATTGACGAGGATGCCGTCCTTCGCCGTTTCTATTGCCAGCGACCGCGTGAAACCGAGTATTCCGGCTTTAGTCATGTCATAAACCGTTTTCCCGGTTTGTGAACCGCGCACAGCGGCTTGCGAAGAAATGTTGACGATATTTCCCGCCGATTTCCGCAAACGCAAGCGGCGGACGGTTTCCCGACAAACGAGAAACATTCCCCGCAGGTTGATGTCCACGCATTTTTGGAACTCGTCCAGCGTCAAGTCAGCACATTCGGGATTCGCACAATAGGCGGCGTTATTAACGGCAATCTCGACTGTTCCGAGTTGTTTTTCGGTTTCGTCGAACATTGTCCGCACACCGGTTTCATCGGCAACGTCTGCATAGACCGCAATGGCATCAACGCCGTATTTTTCACGGATTCGTACGGCGAGTGCATCCGCTGATTCTTTTCGACTGCGATAATTGATGGCGACCTTTGCGCCTTCTTCGGCAAGCAGAAGGGCAATCGACTTGCCGAGACCGCTGGCGGCACCGGTTACCAAAGCAACTTTGTTTTTGAGATGTAAGTCCATGTTAATATTCCCCTTGAGCATCAGTGGTTTGTCCGCAACAAATTGCCGGGGTGCTTGAACCGTTGACACCAAGCCGAGCGGCACCTTTATCGACAAACAACTGCGCCCGCTGCGCATCACGGATACCGCCGGAGGGCTTCACATTAATCCGTCCCGCAGCCGCCTTCAGCATGCAATCCACCACTTCTTCCGTTGCGCCTTCGCCGTTGAAACCGGTCGAGGTCTTCACGAAATCCGCACCGGCTTCTATCGACAGTTCCGTTGTCTTCGCAACTTCTTCAAGCGTTAGTTGACTCGTTTCAAAAATCACTTTCACGCCGACACCGTGTTTATGCGCCGTATCAACAACCGCTTTGATGTCGGCACGGACTTCGTCCCAAAGTCCGCTGCGTATCCAGCCGTAGTTAGCGACCATATCAATTTCCGCAACGCCTTTCCTGCAATACAGTTCCGCTTCGGCAGCCTTCGACTCGGTACAAATACAGCCGTGCGGAAAACCCAGCACACAGGAAACGCCGGTCTTGGTTTCCTTGCAGAGTTTCACTGCAAGGTCGATGTCGCAAGGGCGGACACATACCGTCTTTACTTTGTAAGCGATGCCGGATTGAATCCATTCTGCTGCTTCCTGCTGCGTCATCTTCGGTACAAGCACGGCATGGTCAAGATACTCATTTAGTTTCGTCATAGTTATGTAATAGTTAGAGGAATGTTTAGTGCATTTCACGCCCGCCGGTAATGTTGATTGCCTGACCGGTCATGTAAGCCGCTCTATCCGATGCAAGGAAACAAGTTACGTTGACAATATCTTCGATGTGTGCTAAACGCCCCATTGGAACTTTTGCCGTGAAGGTTTTGACAATTTCCTCAAACGGCATTTTCAAGTTGTTGACGTAGTCAGCCGACACGTTGTCCCAAACGCCGGTTGCTTCGGTAATGCCCGGACAGACGCAGTTGACGCGGATATTCTGCTTGGCAACTTCATAAGATAATGCCTGTGTTAGGGTTATGATTGCGCCTTTTGCGGAACTGTAAGCGGTCATCAATGCCGAGCCGGTCTTGCCGGACTTGCTCGAAAAGTTGACAATGGAACCGTGTCCTTGCGCTTTCATTACTGGAATAACTTCTTTGATGAAGAAGAAGGTTCCTTTGACGTTGACGGCATAGACGAAGTCCCAGGTTTCTTCGGTTATATCTTCGATTTTTCCGCCTTTGCCGGTAACGCCTGCAACGTTGATGAGAACATCGATGTTTTGTCCGAAGATTTTCAAACAGGTTTGGACGACTAATTTTACTTGTTCTGCGTTGGAGCAGTCGGCAGCGAGGGAAGCCGCATTTGGTCCTAGTTCGCTGACAACGGCATCGAGTTTATCTTGAGCGATGTCGGTGATGAATGCTTTTCCGCCTTCTTCGATGATGCGGCGAGCGATTTCTTTTCCGATAGCACCGGCGGCACCGGTAACGATAACGACTTTATTTGAGAATTCCATTGTTGAGCGATAAAAGGGTTTCAAACGGTTATTAAAACGGTGCCATGATAACTTGCGTTTCGGATTTAGCAAGAGTTTAGCCCAGTCGCTCTAAGCGGCGGACTATTGCTTTTTCTCCACAGGGGTATTGCTTTTTTTTCAATATAAGGTAAAATTCACAAAGGTTGATAGCCGGACTGGCGGAATGGCAGACGCGAAGGATTCAAAATCCTTTTCCCGCAAGGGAGTCCCGGTTCAAGTCCGGGGTTCGGTATTTTTTCTGTATTTTGGTATTTTATGGGCAAAGCAGTCGGAAACACCGGCGGCTGACTCTTTCCCTGTCAATTCTCTGCCGGGGTTTCTTGACCGAAGCATAATGCCAAACGAACCGCAAAACACTGAACATTCTAATACGGGGCATCTCAATTTCATCGAAGAAATCATCGAAGCCGACATACGAGCGGCGGGTGATAACCCGCCGTTGGAAATCGCTACCCGCTTTCCGCCGGAACCCAACGGCTATCTCCACATCGGACATGCCAAATCGATTTGCCTAAACTACGGTTTGGCAAAGAAATACAACGGGCGTTTCACACTCCGATTTGACGATACCAATCCGTCCAAAGAGGAAACGGAATACGTTGAGTCGATAATCGAAGACGTACAATGGCTCACCGGCGAAGATATGACGGATAAAATCCGATACGCTTCCGATTACTTCGAGCAAATGTATCTCTGGGCGGAAGAACTTACAGGAAAAGGACTTGCATACGTCTGCGACCAAACGCTGGACGAAATGCGGGACAACCGCGGCACACCTGATAAGCCGATGATTCCGAGCAAGTGCCGCAACTTCACGCCGGAGCAAAACCTCGAACTGTTTCGGCAAATGCGCACCGGAAAATTCAATGACGGCGAAAGAACGCTGCGGGCGAAAATTGACTTGGCATCACCGAATTTCAATATGCGCGACCCGGTAATGTACCGGATATTGAAAACGCCGCATCACCGCCAAGGCGACAAGTGGTGCATCTACCCGATGTATGATTGGGCGCACGGACTGGAGGATTCCATTGAGCGCATCACTCATTCGGTTTGCACGCTGGAGTTTGAACATCACCGTCTGCTTTACGATTGGTTTCTCGACCATCTTGACGATATTTGGAGACCGCATCAATATGAATTCGCCCGACTAAATCTGACTTATACCGTGATGAGCAAACGGAAACAGCTCGAACTTGTCAAAGGAAAGAACGACAGTCCGCTGCCGAAAGGTACGGAAATCAGCGGCTGGGATGACCCCCGGATGCCGACTATCTGCGGAATTCGGCGGCGCGGCTACACACCGGAATCGATTCGGGCGTTTTGCAAGGAAATCGGCGTTGCGAAATTCAATTCGACCATTGACGTGGTTAAACTCGAAAACGCAATTCGAGAGGACTTGAACAAGCGGGCATTGCGCCGCATGGCAGTGCTAAATCCGATTAAACTAGTTATTGATAATTATCCTGACACACAGGCCGAAGAACTCGATGCGGTCAATAATCCCGAAAATCCGGCTGACGGAATCCGCAAAGTCCCGTTCAGCAAAGTGCTTTACATCGAAGCGGACGACTTCATGGAAAATGCTCCGAAGAAGTATTTCCGGCTGACACCGGGACAGGAAGTCCGGCTCCGTTATGCTTATTATGTGAAATGCACGGGCTGTGTCAAAGACGCTGCTGGCAATGTGATTGAGGTGCATTGCGAATACGACCCGGCAACGCGGGGCGGACAATCGGCGGACGGACGCAAAGTTCAGGGAACGATACATTGGGTCGATACGGCGCAGGCTGTTGATGCAGAAATCCGACTTTATGACCGGTTATTTACGCGGGAAAATCCTGACAGTCCGCAAGACCCGACGGATTACAAGGAATACTTGAATCCCGACTCGCTGAAAATTATCTCCAACGCTAAACTGGAACCGGCATTGAAAGATGCGGTGCCGGAAGAACGTTATCAGTTTGAGCGCGTCGGATATTTCTGTCTCGATGTGAGTACAACGGGGGAGAGTCCAGTTTTCAACCGTATTGCTTCGCTTCGGGATTCGTGGGCAAAGGTACAGAAGTAAATTTTATTTTATTATTTCGTTTTTCAGAACAATTTTTTAATACATTTCAAATATGAGCAAAAGTTGCGTTTTAGCGTATTCCGGCGGTTTGGATACTTCAGTTTTACTCGGCTGGCTCGGTGAACAAGGATACAGCGTTCACGCCGTTTATGTCGATTTAGGACAGCCCTGCGAAGACCGGCAGGCGATCCTCGACAAAGCAGAAAAAATCGGTGCGGAAACCGCCCGCATCGTTGATGTTCAAAATGAACTATGCCGCGATTTTGCGTTTCCCATCTTGCAGTTTCAGGCGAAATATGAAGGCATATATCTGCTCGGTACTTCCATCGCAAGACCGATTATCGCAAAAGTATGTTTGCAGGTCGCCCGGGAAGTCGGAGCAAACGCTTTCGCTCACGGAGCAACCGGAAAAGGCAACGACCAGTGCCGCTTCCAACTTGCTGCCGAAGCACTTGAGCCGAACATCGAAGTTATTGCTCCGTGGCGGGACGCAACTTTCCGCAAGACCTTTCCCGGACGCAGTGAAATGATAGAGTACTGCGAAAAGAACAATATCCCCGTTAAAGCAACGTTAAAGAAGCCGTACAGCAGCGATGAAAATTGTCTGCATATCAGTTATGAAGCGGGTATTCTCGAAAAACTCGATGTGAACGGAATTGAATCCGTTGAATTCGGAATGTGCGTCACACCGCAGCAGGCACCGGACAAGTCCGAGACAGTTTCAATCACTTTTCAAAGCGGTATTCCGGTTGCTGTCAACGGAGAAAAAGATAACGCTGTCGGCATTGTCAAGAAGTTGAACGTCGTCGGAGGTCGCAACGGCATCGGTTTGATAGACATGGTCGAGAACCGTTTTGTCGGAATGAAGAGCCGCGGCGTTTATGAGTCGCCGGGCATGACGATTCTTTACGATGCTCACCGTTATGTTGAACAGTTGACGTTTGACCGCGATTTGATGCACTTGCGCGACCGGTTATCGCCGGAAGTTGCCGAAATGGTGTATTACGGTTTCTGGTACACTCCGAAAATGGACGCATTGTTTGCTTTCATTAAGGAAGCGCAAAAACCGGTGAGCGGCGAAGTCGTTCTGAAATTATACAAGGGCAATATCTCGGTACAGAACCGCAGCAGTGAAGGTTCGCTTTATGATGAAGGCATTGCAACGATGGAAGGCGGCGGCGCATATAATCAAAGCGACGCAACGGGTTTTCTGCGGATACAAGGATTACCGTATCGGGTTCAGAGCAAAATCAGACCGAGGAAATATTGATAATTTCACACGGGGGGCTTGAAAAAATTCTAAAATCGGTGATAATGTTGCTTGCTAATTGAGTAAAGCGGCTGAAAGTCCGTTATATGATAGGTAGTTTGAAAAGTTAGAACCAATAATCAGAAAATTCATCGATGGCAAAAGCACTTTCTTTGTCGGTTGAAATCCGTGATACTGTCGGCAAACGCCGCAATCGCCGCTTGCGTAATAGCGGTTTAATCCCAGCCATTCTTTATGGACATCAAAAAGAACCGCAGATGTTGTCCGTACCGGTCGGAGAAATAGAAGCCGCAATCCGGCACGGCAATCGTTTCGTTGAACTAAAAGGCGGAGTGTATGAACAAGCGTTAATTAAAGAAATAAAATATAATACGTGGGGAAACGAGATTCTTCATGTCGATTTTACAAGGGTAACCGCTCACGAAAAAATTACCGTTACTATTCCGCTTAAACTTCGCGGTGAAGCACCCGGTACCAAAGAAGGCGGCGTTATAAAGCATGCTTTGCATCAGATAGAATTGGAATGCGAAGCCGCCAATGTACCGGAAGAAATCGAAGTCAACATCAACAACCTTGGATTCGATTGTTCGATTCACGTCGGCGACCTTACATTGCCGTCCGGTGCGAAGTCCCTGACAGACGCTTCGCTTTTTGTGGTCGGCTGTGTTGCGCCGGTTGAAGAAAAAGAAGAGGAAGAAACCGTCACCGGCGGTGCGGAACCCGAAGTTATCGGACGGAAAAAGACAGAGGAGGAACCCGAGTAGTAAGAGAGCCGACGACTGCGTCGCCGGTACAACGTTATGAAACTAATAGCAGGACTCGGAAATCCGGGAGAGAAATACCGGCGCACCCGGCACAATATAGGGTACTTGGTGCTTTCCGAACTTGCCGTTAGATACGCAGCAGGAAACCGACCGAAAGCGAAGTTTCACGGCGACTTGTTAGACATTCGGGACAAACAGGGGAATCAAGTTATCCTGCTTTGTCCGACAACATATATGAACGAAAGCGGAACGAGCGTTTCCGAAGCACTCCGCTTTTACAAAATACAGTTCGAGGACTTGCTGGTAGTCAGCGATGATTTGAATTTGCCGTTTGGACAGCTTCGTTTGCGGAGCGAAGGAAGCGGCGGCGGACAAAAAGGACTTGCCGATATAATTCGGAAGTTAGGAACGGAAAAGTTTTCGCGGTTGCGAGTCGGAATTGGTTCCCCGCCCGGCAGAATGGACGCAGCGGACTACGTTTTAATGAATTTTACCGAAAAGGAACAGACGGAATTGTCGTTTATCCTCAAAGAAGCGGCAGATGCCGTTGAATGTTTCCTCGCTTTTGGAATTACCGAAGCAATGAACCGATTTAACAAATCGAAAACCAAAACAGAATAACCGTTTTTTACTTTTTTACTTAACCTAAATAAACCCGGCGAAATCCGGTCCAGAACCCGAAACTATGGCTAGAAACGTTTATGAAGGGTTGTTTATTTTTGACCCCGACGCTTTTAACAAAGCACCTGAAGAGGTCTCGAATCAAATTACAACCACTGTGGAACAAGCGGACGGCGAAGTCCTCTTGAGCAGAATCTGGGAAGAGCGCAAGTTGGCGTATCCGATTGAAGGACATCGCCGCGGAACGTATTGGCTCGTCTATTTTGCGGCTGATTCACTCAAAGTCAAGGAACTGTCTCGGCAATTGCGGCTCAACAACAATATTGTCCGCTTTCTGCTGGTGAAACTTGACCCGCGGCTCGTCGATGTTATAGTCGAACATGCCCGCACCGGTCAATTTTCCAGTACCGAACATTTGCCGGTTGAACAAATTATCACCGAAGATGTTTTTGAAGACGAGGAATCTCCCGAAGAAATTGCTAAAAACGAATTTTAACAAAAGGACTTGGACTTTAACACGAGGTGCCGGAAATGGCGAGTTTCAATAAAGTTATTTTAATGGGGAATTTAACCCGCGACCCCGAACTGCGGCATATTCCGAATGGAACTGCCGTTACAGACGTTTCGATTGCTGTCAATGACCGCCGAAAAACGCCGAACGGTGAATGGGTTGAGGAAGTTACATACGTGGACGTAACCCTCTGGGGCAGAACAGCGGAAATCGCCTGCGAATTTCTTTCCAAGAGTTCGCCGCTGCTCGTTGAAGGCCGGCTCAAATTGGACTCTTGGGAAACCGACGGTCAGAAGCGCACAAAATTGAAAGTCATCGGTGAGAAATTGCAGTTGATTGGCGGCAGCGGACGTTCTTCCGGCGAAAGCGGCACGTACAGAACGCAAGGCGGAAAAAGCGGTTATCAGCAGCAGTCCCCGCAACAGGACTATTACGATATGCCGCCGGAAGATGATGTACCGTTTTAATTTTATAACAGAATTTAACAACATAGACAGATAGATAGAATTACAGGGTATTCCAATGACAGAAATTATCCGCAATAAACATGCCCGCAAACATTTTCGTAAGGCAAAGCACCTGCCTATTGGTAAAGGCGGCGGTGTTGAACTCCTTCTAATTCAGACGATTGACCCGCTGGGAAAGCAGGGCGACATCGTTGAAGTCAAGCCGGGATATGCAAACAATTATCTTATTCCGCAGGGACTTGCGGCGATTGCGTCCGACCATCATAAACGTATGGTCGAAAAGCACAAGGCGAAGTTAGCAGCAATTCAGAAAAAGCGTCTTGCCAGTTTGCAGTCGCTTGCTGAAGAAATCCGCAGCAAACACGTTTCCATTTCTGCCAACGCCAGCGAAGACGGTCATCTATACGGTTCGGTTGGACCGGAAGAAATCGTTAAAGCATTGCGAAACGAAGGTATCGTGTTAACGGCTGACCAGGTTCGTCTTGCCGGTTCTATCAAAGAGACCGCGCTTTATACGGTCAAGATTTACCTTGGACACGGTATCGAAAGCGAACTGAAGGTCTGGGTTGTTCCGACTACCAGCGAAAAATAGCCGTTGATAATGTTCAGCGCAGCGGCAGGATTATTCCCACCTGTTCACGAGGTAGTGGTCAATTGGGCAATTCGAACAACATGGTTTCTTTCACACGGAGGCACGAAGGAGTTATATGTCACTTTCAAAGTCGCTATTTCCTTCCCTTTAGTAATAGCCGAGTGTCCTCAACTTGCTCCCTTATACCTTTATCTGCGTTCCGTTTGATATGCACGTTGTTCTGTGGTACAATGTCGCGAAAAAACCTGTACCCTTAGTAGCACGGTGTTCCCTAAAAACAACACACCCATATCTCCTTATTTTAGAAGGGTACAAGGGCACAGTAGAGAGGGTGAGACCTTGCTGCTGAGGGTGCATAATCCGAGTTTTAGGTGCGGAGTACCGCACGTTGCCGCCCGGCGGTCGGCAACCTACCTAGGTTTTCGCCGAAAAGTGCTGTGTCGTTATTTTCGTTATTGGTCTTCCGTCCATCGTGTGAAATTGTTATACTTTTTCCAGAAGTATTCATTCATGGAGGAAGTTATGAAA
>WRCR01000033.1 GCA_009783865.1 Planctomycetaceae bacterium
CACCATAATACAGCGAATCTTCAGATAAAGAAACGACGTTGCCCATGTCATCATTGTGCTGCATGCTAATGTCGATGAGGTTTCCGTTTGTTATGGGACCTTTCGACGAAATACCGTCCAGATAAATGTTTTTATTGCCTATGAGATTCAGCGTTACATTTTCGCTCATATAGATAGCGTTGCTGCCGGAACTATCGCGGTTTCCGGTGAGATTAATGTCGCAGCCGGCTGCGTCAAGCGTTGACGGTACTGTTCCGCCGACGAGATATAACGCCCCGCCATGTCCGCCTGCTGTGTTGCCGGAAATCGTTTGACCGCCGATGACATTGACCGCAGCAGCGTAAATTGCACCGCCGTCTTCGCCAGCCGAGTTATCAACAAGGGAATTGACTGTGTTCTTCGGTTCAGCACCGCCGACGAAGATGATTTCATTCGGTGCATAAATCGCACCGCCGGACAAGTCGGTTTTATTACTGTGCAAGTCGAGTTTATCAATTGAGACGAAACCCGCTCCCGCTCCTAATTCAATAGCACCGCCATTCACACCGCGAATATCGTTATCGGTAATGTTGAGCGAGTCGATAGTAAGCAGTTTATCTGCCGACACTTCAAAGCGGTTCTGAATTTCTGATACACCATTTCCGGCAGAGACAGCCGCATCGCTTGTTACGAAAACAAATCCCTGTTTTGAACCGGCAATCGCCTCCGTTTTATTTAATGCCAGAGCATTGTCAAGAATGAGTGTTCCGCCAGCCAATTCAGTACCGCCGGTGAACGTGTTGACATTTGTTAATGTTGCTGCCGTATTTGCTGTTTTAATCAATTGTCCTGAACCGGCGATGAGTTGATTAAATGTATCATCGGCTGTCAAAGCAACTTCCAATGATGAGTCCGTTCCGTTTATGTTGACGGTTCCGGCGGCAACATTACTGCCGACTGCCCCGACATCGGTGATTTGAATTCGTCCGCTGTTGATGTCAGTGCCGCCGGTATAATTGTTATCGCTGCGTGAAAGTGTTAATGTCGATGCGGTGCCGCCCGACTTGACCAGTTTGCCGCCGCCGGTTATCTGTTGGAAAAACGTTCCGCCTTCACCGGATTCGAGTTTCAATTCTAAAGCAGTGTTTGTCTCCATCGTCACTATTCCCGAAGCAGCGTTATCGCCGACGGCTATGAGCGTTTCTGCAACGATTTTTCCGGCAGAAATAGTCGTTCCGCCGGTGTAATTATTATCATTAGTTAAGACCAAGGTTTGCAAACCGGTCTTGTCAACGGAACCCGCACCAGTGATTTTTTGTGCCAAAGTTTCGGGAGATGCACTGTCGATTTTGAGTTCCAATTCAGCATCCTTTTCGGCAATTATAGTTCGAGAGGCAGAATTGGTGCCAAGCGTTTCGACTCCAACTGCCTGCAAAGTACCGGCTTTGACGGTTGTCATACCGTCCCAACTGTTTGCAGTGTTTGTCAAACTCAATATTCCTTGCCCGTCTTTTACAACGTTTGCAGTTCCGGCAATTTCTTCAATCTTGCCGTCAAGCATCATATTAAATCCGTTAGTATTGAACACTGCTGTAACGAGATTCGAAAGTTTAACGCTGTTTGTCAGTGATGGAATGTCCGCATCGCTTCGGAGTACGGCATTGCCGAGGAAGGTGATTCCATTTCCGCCGTCGCCGAGTTGATTGGCATTATTGAACGCAAGCGTTCCCGCTGTGATTTCAATACCTTCGTGAAAAGTGTTCGCATTGTTTTGGAACGCAAGGACACCGGTTCCTTTCTTATTGAGTTTTCCGTCCGGCATAAGCATCGGCGTGCCTCCGGCACCGGGCAGATATTTTCCTTCGATGGTTACATGTGTTTCATAAGCATCGATAGTTCCCGTTCCGGCAAATGTATAATCTGCGTCAGCATCCATTTCAAAGCCGCTGACTATGATGCCGCCGACAACCTCAATCGACTTTTCAGTGCTTCCTAGAAAATGGACATAATCGCCGTTCAGGAAGACGCGTTCTTTTTCGCCGGGAGGTCCCTGTTTACTCAGCCAATTTTCCGCACCGCCGACAGTAGTCCAGATGTTGTCTACCGCCGAATCCTGCCAAACCATGTTGAGCGAATTCTTTTCGACATCAAGCCAGATTTGGTTGCCGTCCAAATTGATTTCGCCGGTTGCTTTGTCTTTTTGAAAGAATATATAGCGTCCCCGCACAGAAAGCGAAGTCATTGGATTGCTGTTGATATTCGCTGTCAAAAGTTTGTCCGGGTCGGCATCCAATGTGTGTAATATCTTACCGTCCGCTTCCATGATGAGATACTGTCCTGTTAAACGGCTGTCTGCATTGATTAGATTGATAGTTCCTGTGCCGAAATGCAAGGTTTTACCATTTATAACTTTGAGCAAGTCGCCTCGCGGAACAGCATCTATGTCAGTTTGTGCATCGTATTCCATTCGGAAACCATTATCTAGAGTCGTATTCGCATCGAATGTTAACACACCGAAACGTTTGTCATTTTCGACGGACAAGTGCGCAGCATCAAGCGTGCCGCTGTCGGCACTGATTGTTCCAGAGATTGCTGCCGCTGCCGCTTTGATTGTGCCGCCGCCTGCAATGGTGCCATTTGCTCCAACCGTAAAACTGCCGGAACCGGTTGTTCCATACGATTTGCTCTGTACAACACGGAACGTACCAGCATCGACAGACGTTGTGCCGGAGAATGTTGAATCCGTACTGATTTGGGCTGTTCCGACTCCCGTTTTCGTAACGGTTCCGGTTCCTGATATAGCACCATCTTGGAAGAGAAAACCGTCAGCCGCTGTCGCCAATTCGATTGTGCCGTTTGCCGCAATACTGCCGGTGTGAGTCAATTTATGTGTTTGCGTATCAACGGTTCCCTTGCTGCCTGTTGTAACGGCAATGTCCGCAGCAAGTACCGCAGTATCGTTTGCTTGCAGTTTGGCATTGTTCATAGCAGCACCGGTGAACGTAATTAATTTACCGCTGCCGACTTGCAGTTGATTGCCGTCGTTGAATCCGACCGTTCCCTCTGCAATCTCAATACCTTTATCGAACAAATTGCCGCCGGTGTTTTCAAACGTCAACATACCGGAACCGAACTTTTGTAACTTGCCGTCCGGTATCAGTGTCGGAGTGCCAACACCGCCGGGTAAATACTTGCCGATTATCAATGCTGAATCTTCCGTCTTCGCGTGGATGCCGTTATTGCCGATGAACGTCGTGTTAAAAGCACCGTCGACATTAATGCCGCTGACGATGAAGTTGTCTGCTATTTCAATCTCCGAATCTGCCGTCACGTCAAATCGGACGTAATCGCCTCGGCGGAATCTCTCTTCATGGACACCAGCGTTGTCCTGCTGACTTTTCCAATTCTTTGCCGCAGTGTCCCAAGTACCGCTGCCGATATTCCAATCCATTGTGAGTGAATTGGTATCGGCATGCAGCCAGACGCGCCCGTCTTCGACCGTGTCGTTATACCCATACGAAAACTCAAACAAAGTTCGCGGCGTGAACGCTGCAAGGGTGGAACCGTTCAACGTCAGATTGAGAACGCCGCCTGCAACGTTGATACCGTCAAGCGGTGCGCCGCCTTCTGTGCTGAAAGCCGTAGTTGATTCGGCAATCAGATACCAGCCCGTCTCCAGCGAATCCGCCTGAACATCAATCGTACCGCCCTTGAGAAGCGGGGAATCCGTACCGAGTATCCGAAGCAAGTCGCCGGTGTTGATGTCAGTGTCTGGTATTTTCGATGTTTTGACCAAGTCCAAGTCGGCATCGTACAACATCGTGAAACCATCGAAAGTTGTTGCACCATCGAAAGTCAGGATTCCGAAACGTTTGTCATTTTCGACGTACAAGTGCACAGCATCAAGCGTGCCGCTGTCGGCACTGATTGTTCCAGAGATTGTTACCGCTGCCGCTTTGATTGTGCCGCCGCCTGCAATGGTGCCATTTGCTCCAACCGTAAAACTGCCGGAACCGGTTGTTCCATACGATTTGTTCTGTACAACACGAAACGTACCAGCATCGACAGACGTTGTGCCGGAGAATGTTGAATCCGTACTGATTTGGGCTGTTCCGACTCCCGTTTTCGTAACAGTTCCGGTTCCTGATACAGCACCATCTTGGAAGAGAAAACCGTTAGCCGCTGTCGCCAATCCGAATGTGCCGTTTGCCGCAATACTGCCGGTATGCGTCAGTTTATTGGTGAGCGTATCGATGGTCCCTTCTTTCCCGGCTCCGGCGACGATATTCGTCGCAAGAGTCGTGTCCGCGTTTGCTTGCAGTTTGGCATTGTCCACCGCAGCACCGGTGAACGTAATCAATTTACCGCTGCCGACTTGCAGTTGATTGCCGTTGTTGAATCCGACCGTTCCTGCTGCAATCTCAATACCCTCGTCGAACAAATTGCCGCCGGTGTTTTCAAACGTCAACATACCGGAACCGAACTTTTGTAACTTGCCGGTTGGATCAAGTTCTTCGCCGTCCTTGTACCCGAGGCCGCCGGGGAGATACTTGCCGATTATCCATGTGGAGTCTTCCTTCTTCGCATGGACACCGCCCGTCCCGGTAAAGGTAGTGCCAAAATCACCGTCGACTTCGAAGCCGCTGACAATGGTATTGTCATGCACAATCTCAATCTCTGAATCTCCCGTAACTTCAAATCGGACATAATCGCCTCGGCGGAATCGATAGGAATGGGGAATGGGACCGATATTGGCTTGCACACTTTGCCAGTTCAGTTCATACATAGAATCCGCCTCCCACTTACCATTACCGCCCATTTGCCAGTCCATCACGAGTGAGTTGGTGTCGGCACGCAGCCAAATTCTGGCATCTGCGATTCCGTCGGCATTTTTGCCGAACTCAAATTCGTACCAGTTTCGCGGCGAGTCGGTATTGACGGATTCGCCAAACCGCGTCAAGTGCAGGACACCGCTTCCAGTTATCCCGTCGAGGTCTTCATCTTCGAGGTCAAAGGGTGTCTCCGATTCGGCAATCAGATACCAGCCGGTGTTCAACGAAACCGCTTGCATGTCAATCGTACCGCTCTTGATAAGCGGGGAATCTGGACCGAGAACCCGAAGCAGGTCGCCGGTATTGATGCCGTGTGTCGTTTCGTCCTTCGACGGCAAAGCCATGTACGATTCCGTGTCGTAACTGTAGATCATCGTAAAGTTGTCGAACGTCACGAGACCGTCAAATGTCAGTGTTCCGAATTGGTGAGCGTTATCGATGGTTGATTTTGTTGCGCTAAGTGTGTCGCTGTCGGGACTGAGGAAACCGTGAACGTCAATGGTGCCAGCCCTGACAGTTCCCTGTCCGGCGAGCGTCGCGCCGCTATTAAGCGTAAATGCAGTCGCCGCTGCACCGCCATAGGTATTGTTGCCGACGACCCGGAACATACCGGCATCGACGGATGTTGCACCGTTAAAGTTCGAATCTGCGGCGATCTGTGCAATGCCGAGACCGGTTTTCGTGATTGTTCCCTGTCCACTGATGCCGCTGTTGATGAATATGCCATTGGCGGCGTTTGTCGTGTTCAACGTCAACGAGGAAGTGCCGGTCGCCATCATAATGTCCGGTGCCGTGTTTGTCGCATGGGGGGCAAACGTGATATTGCCGCCGTTGGCATCGACGGTCATCCCGGCATTGTTTCCCACTTCGACGACAGCGTTTGCCCCAGTGGTTTGTTGTAACGTAAGGTCCGCCGCGGCTTCGAGTTTGGTGCCGGTGACACCGTTAAAAACGACAAACTGGTTCGTAATGGTGCGTCCCGCCGTTGTCGAAAGAACCTTCGTGTCGTTGGTGCGATAAAAGAGTACCCCCTCCGTACCGCTGCTGCCCGTGTAGGTGCCGAGTGCCGTGTCGCTGCCAAGCAAAATCGCACCGCCCCGCAAGTTGGTGCCGCCGGTGAACGTGTTGTCGCCGCTGAGCGTCGTGGTTTCCGAACCGTATTTCGACAATTGACCTGCTCCGATGATTTTGTTGGCAATCGTGTTACCCGGTGCCGTTTCGTTGATTCGCAGATAATCGTACCAACTGACCATTTCAATGGTACGATTCTCATCGTCAATGGCTCCTAGGGATCGGGAATCGTTTGTAACGAGATAGTTCGGTAATGCAGCCGTACCGCCTGTTACGGTAATGTTGCCCGTGAAATCGTTGGCGATGTTGTCCAATATGAGATCGTCAGCTCCGCCGCCGTGTTGCGTTTTGACGAGTTCGCCGGCACCGGTGAGTTTGTAGTTCGCCGTTCCTGTCGCGTCCATATCGAACTTGAGTGCGGCATCTTCCTTAATGTCAATGAAGTTCGCCGCCGTATTCGCACCGAACGAACCGACGTTGTAGCCGGTGAGCGTTCCAGTTGCAACCGTTGTGTTGCCTGTGTAAGTGTTGTTGGTATGCACAAGAATCTGTTCACCTGCCCCCGTCTTTTCGACAGTACCAGCACCAGTGATCTGTTGTTCCAATGTCGATTGGACACCGGATGTAACAGTAAGTTCGAGTTTTGCGCCGCTTGCAACTGCAACATAATGTGTTAGTGATGCCGTATTACTTCCGAGTGCCGTACCAGAGGCATCGCCAGAAACACGCAGCGTTCCGGCGGAGACCGTCGTTATGCCGGTGTAGTCGTTTGCCGTGTTGGTGAGATTAAGCGTACCGGTTCCCGCCGACTTGGTGAGTGCGTTGCCGCTGATAAGGCCGGAAAGCGTCAACGTATGAGCCTGCGTGTTAATGTTCGCCGTTTGTCCAGCGTTGATAATAATTTTGTTCGCTAAATTTTGACCAGTAGCGTTCGCCTGCAACGTGGAAGTTCCGACAAACGTGATGGCGTTATCCGTCGTGTCGTCGGTGTCCAGCGTGTTCAGTTGGTTCGCATTGCTAAACGCAAGGACTCCGTTGCTGATCTCAATGCCCTTGGTAAATTGATTGCCGCTGTTAGCAAACGTCAACGTACCGGTGCCGGATTTTTGCAATTTACCATCGGGATTGACCGGTGTCGTGCCATGATGAACACCTCCCGGTATGTAATCCCCTTCAATCGTGGGGTGAGTTGCATAAGCGGTAATACCGTCGCCGTCAAACGTATAATTGGAAGTTGCGTCGACTTTCATTCCGCTAACGATAACGCCGTCGGTATCTATAGGATTACCAATCGTAATCGTCCGTGCCGTTGTTTTCGTATTGAAAATGGCGTAATCGCCATCGTTGAACATTTGTTCATAGATGGGCGTTCCACCGTCATTGTAAGACTGTGTGCTGAGAAAGTTTGCTCCTCCGTTTGCTGAAACCCAGATGCTGTTGTCCGGGGCATCTTTCCATGTCATTTCAAGCGTATTGCGGTTCACGTTAAGCCAGATTTGTGATTCAATGTCGTTGCCGGTGTCACTGGTTCCCCATGTGAACTCGAATCCGCCGCGCGGCGTATGGTTATCTGCCGATGCAATGGTCGCCTTGACGACACCGCCTGCCTTGATTCCGTCAAGTGTGGGTCCGTCGAGTGTGAAATCCTGGTCCGCCGTGAAAATCAGGTACTTGCCCGATATCAACGTATCGACAAAATTGACAGTTGCTCCGGTGGCAATATTGTAGTTGCCGGCACCGCCGTTTTGCATTTTTATCAGGTCGCCGGTCGGCGTATCGTAACCAATCGGAGTGATTGTATTGGAAGCAATCGGTGTTCCGGCGTTGTAATTGAACTTGAACGTACTCGCCAAATCAACCTTGCCGTCAAGCGTTATCGTACCAAAACGATTTGCAGTCGGAATCGCTGTACTTCCGCCTGCTGCGAATTTTGCCGAATCTGGCGATAACGTACTAGCAAGGAAGATTTCTTCGGCTTTGATTGTCCCCTGACCGGCAAGCGTTCCACTGCCATCGAGCGTAAAAGCACTCCCCGCAATTCCAGTGCCGAAGGTTTTGTTATCAACAACTCGGAAGGTTCCGGCACTGACAGTCGTTGCGCCGTCGAATGCGGAATTCTCGGCAATTTGAACGATACCGGTACTGGTCTTCGAGATAGTTCCTGTTCCTGCAATGCCGCTGTTGAAAAATTGGCTGCCGGTTGACGTGAAGTTTAACGCCGCGTTGTTCAAGTAAATGTCGTTGGCAACTCCGCCGGTACCGGTGTTGCCCGTGAAAGTCCATGCTCCGGTGTTTGCCATGTTCGCCGTTGAACCGGCTCCGAGATAGACCGCTCCGCCGTTCTGACCCGACTGAACACCGGAAATCGTCGAGTTGACGGAACCGTTCAACGTCCATGTCAACCCCGTATCAACGACAAACCGGTTTTGGTACGCTCCGGCAACGTTGAGCGTGGTAATTGCGTTGCCCGTGACATCAAGTTCTCCTGCTTTACCGCCCGGTGTTGTATATGTACCAAGTGCAGCAACATTATTTAATTGGAGTGTGCCTTGCTTTTGTGTCGTGCCGCCGGTGAAATCGTTGGCGTTCGTCAGTGTTATCGTACCGGAATGGTTCGTCGTCAATTCCCCGGCACCGGTGATTTTTTTGTTGTACGTTCCCGCAACCTGGATTTCCAATTCCGTGCCAGCCGCCAAACTGACGGTTCTTGCCGCTGTGTTGTCTCCCGTACCTGCCATGTTTGTGATAATCACCTTGCCGCCGTTGATATTTGTTGCACCGGTGTATGTACTCGCGCCTGACAATGTTAATGTCTCGTTTCCGCTTTTCGTAACCATTCCTGCGCCGGAAATGATTTTGCTAAACGTTCCGTCTTCTTCAATGTCGAAGTTCAAGCCCGTGTTTGCGCCGGCGGCGTTGATGACCACGTTGCCGATTCCGAGTCCGCCGTTTTGAGATACTGAAAGTATTTCGTGTTCCGCATGTTTGACGGTCAACATTCCCGTCGCGATTGTTGTGCCGCCGCTGTAAGTGTTATCCACCTGGTCGAATATCAACTCGCCGGCTCCGCTCTTTTGGACGGTTCCTAGTCCGGTGATCCACTGATGCAGCGTCTCCGTACCGCTGGCGATGTTGAGATTCAAAAATGCTCCACCCGCAATGGCAACTTCATGAGCGATATCATTCCAACCGAGTGTTCCGACACCATCGGCTTGGAGCGTTCCGGCGGAAATCGTTGTATCGCCGTGCCAATTATTACTGGTATTGGTCAGCGTTAGTGTTCCGGCTCCCGTTTTGGTGAACTTTCCTTCATCACTGGAAGCAATATCGTCTATCTTACCGGAAAGCGTAACGTTGAATGTGTTCGTATTGAATGTCGCGGTCTTTCCATCCGCGATTTTCAATTCATTCGTTAACGGTGCGGTGCCGGGAATGGCAGCGTTTGCCTGAAGCATACCGTTTTCGTTGAAGGTGATGACATTACCGTCAGCACCGAGATTGTTGGCACTATTGAACGCAATGGTTCCTGCGTCGCCGCCGGACGCTTCGAAGAAAATCCCGCCGGTGAATGGGTTGGTATTCGTCAACGTTACCGTCGTGCTTCCCGTTTTAATCAACTGACCCGCGCCGGTAATGCTTTGGTTGAAGGTACCGCTGGCGGTCAGAGCGAATTCTAACGATGAGCCCGTTTCCATATTGACGGTTCCAGCCGCGACATTACTGCCAACCGCACCGACGTTTGTTACCGTGATGCGACCGCTGGTGATGTCAGTGCCGCCCGAGTAATTGTTGTCGCTTCGGGAAAGTGTCAATGTCGATGGGGTACCTCCCGACTTGACCAATTTACCACTGCCGGTAATCTGCGGGGAGAAAGTACCGCCGTCGGCGGTTTCTAGTTTCAACTCCAAGACCGTGTTTGCCGCCGTTGTTATAGTTCCCGTGCCAACGGCATTGAGTTTTTCAGCGATGATTCTCCCGCTGGAAATCGTCGTACCGCCGGAGTAATTATTATCGTTGCGATCCAGCGTCAAGGTTCCGGTGTCGGTTTTCGTCAAGGAACCGGCTCCGGTGATTCGCTGCTTCAGCGTTTCCGTACCGGCAATCTGGAGCGTCAGATTCGTTCCCGCTGCGGTGAACGTAATCGTTCTACCTGCGGTGTTCATACCGAGCGAACCGGTGCCGTCGATTGCTCCGACACCGACAGCGGTGAGCGTTCCGGCGGAAATAGACGTTGTTCCCTGCCAGCCGCTGCTTGCGTTGTTCAGCGTCAGCGTTCCGGTTCCGGTCTTGATGAAATTGCCGGTGTCGCCAATACCGATTTCGTCTATCTTTCCGGTGTGAGTTACGTTATACCCGTTAGTGTTGAAGGTCGCTGTTTTTCCGTCAGCGATATGCAGGTTGTTCGTCAGCGATGCAATGGCGGCATCTGCCCGAAGCACGCCGTTTTCATTGAAGGTGATTCCTCTGCCGCCGTCGCCGAGTTGGTTGGCACGATTGAACGAAATGATTCCCGCGTCGCTGCCGGGTGACGTTTCGAAGACGATACCGCCGGAAAACGTATTGCTGCCGGCTGTCAAGACGTTGTTGAACGTCAAGGTGCCGTCTCCCCGCTTGACCAGTTGTTGCGGTGCCGCACCGGAGACGTATCCTAACAAGTCATCTAATTCGTCTCCGGCATAATAGGCGGTAGTTGTTATGCCGCCGCCGCTGAAGGAGTACGTTTTACCTGCCCCTGCAACGTTGTCGACTATCATGTTCGTGACCCTGACACCGGTGGCTTCAATCTCAATATCCCGCCTACCGATAGGGCCGTCGTCTTCAAACCCGATAATCCCAGAATAACCTGGATACGTTTCGGCGAAAACGACGGAGTCGGCATGCATGAAATGCGTTTCGGGCTCAAGGCTTGAAAAGGACATTTCTTCCCGCCAGTTGCCGTTCGCTTCGCTTTCGGTTCCCTGCCAAAGGTTTGCAGCACCGTCACCATCGTTCTTGCCGGTCCACCACATGTGCAGGTTGTAGGTTTGCGTGGCGAGCCAAAGTTCGTTTTGGGCTTTGGCTAACAGCTCGTCATATGTGTCATCCCCTACAGGAGGATGTTCCGGATCGATGTCATTGTCTTTGACGTATTTGTGATAGGCATCATTGGCATAGACACAGTCTGTGTCGGCTTCAACAACTTTAGAAGCGAAAATCTCTTCATTGCCGCGCAGAAAGAAAACCAAATGACGGTTTGTCTTTTCGGTTTCGTGAATCAAGAGAGTGAAGGCACCGGGAACGCCAAGCCCGTCGAGGTCACCTGCTTCGATAGGCTGCACAGCACCATTTCTTGTTACTAATAAATCCGTCGCCTCGATCAAGAGGTATTTGCCGACACCGAAATTGTGTACATTGATGATAATTTTTTCGGGATTGTCCTCGGTCAAATCAGTGCCGATTTCGGCATAAAAAGTTCCTTTAACGCTGAGAAGATCGGAGAGACCGGTAGTTTTCCATGCGTCGGGGTCACCGACCGAAGTCTTTGCTTCGAGGTGTGCTTCGTATTGGTACGGACTGGAACCACCATACATGATAACGTCGCCGTCGAACGTCAGGGTTCCAACTTGGTCGGCGACGGGAATGTTTGCCCAAAATGTCGCTCCTGTGTTTCTGTCTGGAGCAACCATACCAAAAATTTCAAACAATTCCGATTTGAGCGTTCCACCACCGGTCAGCGCGGCTGCATCATCCAGTTTGAAACTTGTTCCGACGGCATTGTGTCCATAGGCGGTCCCCTGAGCAACACGGAATTCTCCGGCATTAACGTTGGTCGTTCCTTGGAAAATGTTGTTTGTCCCGGCACCCGTGAAGGCAAGGAGACCGGTACCGGACTTGTTCAGGGTGTGATCCGTTGTCGTATCCGACACAAGCGTGTTGCTATTGAACCAGACCATGTAAGGCGACGTTGCGGTGATGTCGATATTGCCGTAATTGCCGAGATAGATGGCACTTCCAGAGGTAGCCGTATTGCCGCTGAATGTAATGTTTCCGCCCGCCGCTCCGATATTGGTGTTCAGTGTCAATGTTCCAGCGGTTCCGGCACCTGCCGCGTCGGCAATGGCAAACGCTCCACCGTATGCTGCCTGATTGCCGGAAATCGTTGTCGCTGTGTTTACACTCAGATTGATATTGTGAGCATACACCGCCCCACCCCAACCTGCTGTCGCCGTGTTACCGGTAATCGTTTTCGCACCTGTTCCGGTCAGCGAGACTGTGCCGTCTTCCGCCCAAATACCGCCGCCGCTGCCCGTTGTTGCCGTATTGCCGACAAGCGATACTGCTCCACCGAGTGTTACGTTTCCGTCGGAATAGAGGGCACCGCCGTCAACACTCGCCGTGTTTCTGGAAGTGGCAGTACCCAAAGTAACCGCTCCGTTGACCGTTATCCCAGTACCTGCATAGACGGCACCACCGGTCATTGCCGTATTATTGTATGCCGTAAGTGATGTAAATGTTGCCGTGCCGTCGGTGTATATTGCACCGCCATACGCTCCCGCTGTGCTGCCGGTTCCCGCCGTCGTTCCTCCCAACGTTGTCGCACCGGCACTCACATTACCGACAGCATAGATAGCACCGCCGCTGCCGGTTTCCGCCACGTTACGATAAGCATTGAGCGTTCCGAATGTCGCCGTACCTCCGGCGTAAATACCACCGCCGTCAACATTCGCCTTATTGCCGGTACCGGCTGTTGCTACTTCTCCAAGGTCCGTAGTACCGGCAATATTCACATTGAGGTTGGCACGGATACCGCCGCCGCTGCCGGAGGTCGATTCATTGCCCGCAATCGTCTTTATACCGGTTCCAGTGAGTGCAACATTACCGCCCGAATAGATACCGCCGCCGTTCAAATCTGCCGTATTGCCCAAACTACCGGCACCGCCGAGGGTAAATGTACCATTGTTGTTGAGGACAACGTCTCCCGCAGCATGAACGCCGCCGCCGCTGCCGTCTGTCGCCGCATTGTTTTGAATCGTCGTCGCGGCGTTGAATGTTACGGCTCCGGCGGTGTAGATGCCACCGCCATTTAATCTCGCAGTATTGCTCTGAATCGTTGCTGTGTCATTGAACGTTACGGCTCCGGCATTATAAAGTCCGCCGCCGCTGCCAACGGTTGCCTCATTCGACAAGAAAGTGGTTGCTCCCCTAAACGTGAGCAACGAATCGACACCGGAATAAATACCGCCGCCTCTTTGAGCCCTATTGTTCTGGACGATCAAGGCACCGCCATAGGTGGGACTGTTGCCGAATGTCAGTTGTCCCTGTCCACTATCGACGTAAATGGCACCGCCGTCCGCCAACGTTGAAATGCCGCTGTTATCGATGGTAAGTGTTCTGCTGCTGGCAATGTCGATGCTCAAGACGTTTGCGGCGGTACCGCCCGAAACGTCAAAACGGTTTTGAATCGTGTAATTGTTATTGACGAGCAAATTTTTCGTAACGTCCTCTTTAACATAGACCGACCCGGCGGCTCCCTCCGACACAGTGTATGTACCAAGTGCTTTTGCATTGCGTATTTCAATTTTGCCATCTCTGAATGTCGTGCCGCCGGTGAAAGTGTTTGTTCCCGACAGGACGAGCGTACCGACTCCGGTTTTCTCAATGGCTCCGTTGCCGCTGTAGTTGGAAATGACCCCGGAAACGGTCAAGGCGTTCGCCAAAATATCGAAGGTTGCTGTCTTGGTGTCGGCAATTCGGATGTTCGTTCCTTCGCTCGCCGATGTACGCAATGTGCCGGAAGTGCCGGCGAGATTTAATCGCAATGTTCCATTTTCCAGGAAATCAATATATTTACCGGTACCGACGGTGAGTTGATTGACGTTACTGAACGAAATCACACCGGCGTTGCCGCCACCGACGTTGAATTCGATACCTTCCGTAAAAAGGTTGGCGGCGGTGTTGGAAAACGTCAGCGTGTTGGCTTCCGACTTGTGGAGTTTGCCGGTGTAGTAGGAAATGCTGTAGTCGTTCACTTCGATTGCTCCAACGGGCTTAATCGTTGTGCCGCGAGGTCCGTAGGCACCCGTTCCGGTCGTTGAAAAAGTTGTAATACCGGAAGTACCTGTGATAGTAACATTGTTTGTTCCATCTACGAACAAGTCCACCGGACGGACAGGCGTTGTCAATGTTACCGTTCGTGCTGCAAGCGCGCCGGAAATTGTTACCATATCGCCGTCGAGATAGACGTTAGTCGCGGGACCCAAATCGTTTTCTTCCCAGTTACCGGCACCCACTGTGCCTGTGGGTATCGGTATCGGACCTGTCGTATCAAACGTCCATGCATCGTCGTATCCCCAGTTGCTGTTTGCCGTTAGTGTCACGTGCCGGTTGCGTCCGCCAAGATCAAGATAGAGATCCGTGCCATTGGTATCGACGTAGGAAGTCGCCTTCACTCGACCGAACACTGGATCGCTTAAAACTGTCAAGGGATCGTTTGTCGCCAGATTATTAAGACCGAGGTAGATTTCGGCATCGCTTTTTTGTTTGTCGGTATTATAAGTGTCCTTAAATCCGTCGCTTGCCGTCAAGACAAGGTATTTGCCGCGTATCAAATCGTCGATATCGAACCGGATTTTCTCGCCGACCGTTCCTCCGGTGAAATCCGCCTTTCCGGTTACGTCCACTCTGTCCGTCGTGCCTCCCGTTCCGAGCGTGAGTAACCAGTTCGAGGTGTCCGCAATCGTTACGTCGCCATCGAGGTTGAGAATACCTTGACCGGTTCCCGTATCCTTGACCACTCCGCTACCGTCTCGCCCCGGCGGATCTTTCGCCGGATCGCCAACCTTATCCGGTCTGCCTGGTTGAGTGAAGGTTCCCGTGTCGAGGTTGAGATTTCCACTCAGAACAATACTGTCGGCGGCAATGGTTCCTTGTCCGGTGATCCAGGAATCGGTGCCGAGTGTGAATGTGTTGTTCGTCCCCTCTTGGGAGCCGCGCCGACCATAGATGGCTCCCCCCTCGCTATTGTTTTCCAGTCGGAATGTTGCGCCCCCTACCCATTCGTCGTCGACATTCTTGTGAAAGTACACCACTTCGGTGTCGCCGTAGAACTCGGAGTCGGCATGGAAAATCACCGTGCCCCTTTGTCCCGCCGTGACATTATGGGCGGCGACGGTGTTGACCCCCGGTTCTGCCGGAACACCCATTATTGTCACCATTGTTCCCACGTCGCCGGAAATGGCATCGTAAAAATACGTGTTGTAGGGACCGGAAATCTCCAACGTTGCGGGGTCATAAGGTCCGCCGATTTTGTCCGTTGCGGTATTAGACAAGTGAATGGCATTTCGGAAAGCGTTGTCCTTCTCCGGTTCCCTCAGGCCATCGGGGTCGAATCCGACCTTGGCGTAGTTTCCCTCAAACCAAACGTCGCCGCCACCAAACGTCGTTCCGTCCTCACTGATCTTTTGCGTGTGAATGACGAAAGACCGCCCCGCCTCAACAAAGACGCCGCCGCCGGTTTCTCCGCCGGACAAATTGTTCATAATCTGCGAGTTGCCGTGAAGAACGAAGTTCTTGTCGCTGGAACCGAGGGTTCCCTTATTGCCGACGTAGATTCCACCGCCCGCATCCTGTGCCGTGTTGCCACTGATGTCGGAACCATCCTTCAGTGAAAAGTATTTCTCTGCGTAAACGCCGCCGCCCTTGCCGCTCGCATAGTTGCCGCTGATGTAAGCCGGAACCTGGAGCGTGTAGCCGAGTTCCGTGTAAATGCCGCCACCCGCACTCCCCCTGTTGTTTTTCAGGTAGAGGTTGCCAGTTCCTGTATAGACGATTTGACCGCCATCACCGACAAACACGCCACCTCCCTTGCCTTCATGAGCCGCGTTGGGGGACAAGGCGTTGTTGTTTGCAATGGTAAATTCGC
>WRCR01000034.1 GCA_009783865.1 Planctomycetaceae bacterium
AGTGCCGCCTCGTCGCCGCCGGTGCCGGCACGGATTTCGAGAACAAGGTTTGCCCGGTTCGCATCGGCACCGCCGATGGTCGTATCGAGGAGTTCGTTCCAGAGGACTTCCCGTTCTTCTTTTAGTTCGGTAATTTCGGTTTCGGCGAGTTCGCGTAGTTCTGCGTCCGGCGAGCGGAGCATTTCGTTTGCGTCTTCGATTTGTGAGTTGATTTGATTGTATCGCCGGTATTTTGTCGCCATTTTGGCTAGTGTGCCGTGTTCGCGGGCGACTTGCTGCATTCGGCTGGAGTCCGCCAAAATATCGGGGTCAGACATCAGTCGTTCCAGTTCTTCAAATCGGACTAGTGTATCATCGAGTTGTTTTCTCATAATGGTACATTGTACCGCAAAAAGAAAAATTGGAAAGAGGAAAATGATTGATAACGTCCGATTGTCCGATTGTCTAGTCCCGATTAATTTTAATGCGCCCGCCCTCCGCTCCTTCACTTTTTCGCTGTGCGCCCCCTTGCCGATTAAGACAGATACGGCATAATAACATAGCGGATTGCTGGTGCAATTCGGTTCCGAAAAATTTATTCTAACCTTTAGGAGAATTCAGTGTACGATTCCATTGCCGTTGTCGGTGCCACCGGTGCCGTTGGGACTATCATTCTCGAACTTTTGGAAAAACGGAACTTGCCGTTTAAGTCCATTAAATTTATCGCTTCAGCACGCAGCGCGGGCAAAACGATTAACTTCAAAGGCAAACCGTACATTATCGAAGAACTCAAGCCGGAAGTATTCGACGGTGTTCAACTTGCGATTGCCAGCACACCAGATGAGACCGCCAGAGATTTCATCCCCGATGCCGTAAAACGCGGTGCACTCGTTATTGACGAAAGCGGTTATTGGCGTATGGACCCCGAAGTACCGCTCGTGGTTCCTGAAGTCAATCCCGAAGACATCAAGAAGGCAAAGAAGGGCATCATTGCCAGTCCGAACTGTTCGACAACGCAACTCGTGGTTGCCGTCAAGCCGCTGCATGATTTCGGCAAGGTCAAGCGGATTATCGTCAGCACGTATCAGGCGGTCAGCGGTGCCGGTCTTGCCGGAACCCGTGATTTGGAGAACGGTACAAAGGCGGCATTAGAAGGCAAAGAATATCAATACGAATGTTTCGCATATCCGATTGCGTTCAACTGTTTGCCGCAAATCGGTTCCGTGAAAGAAAAGGGTTATACTTCGGAAGAGTTAAAACTGCTGTATGAAACCCGAAAGATGCTGCACGATGACAGCATTCAGGTTTGTCCGACCGCAATCCGCGTACCGGTAGCGAACTGTCACAGCGAAAGCATTTTGGTTGAAACAGAAAAGAAAATCACCGTCGAAAAAGCACGGGAACTTTTCGCATCGATGCCCGGCGTTGTTGTAATGGACGATACCCCGAATAAGATATATCCGATGCCGCATCTCTGCACTGAACGTGACGAAGTATTTATCGGACGTATCCGAGAGGACTTGTCTTTCAACAACGGATTAGCGTTCTGGTGCGTTAGCGATAATCTTCGCAAAGGAGCGGCGACCAATGCTGTTCAAATTGCGGAATACCTTCAACAGAATTAATAAAGACACCTCTAAAATCAGTTGACAAAGAGGCGGGGGCTTCAGCCCCCGAAAACGTTAGTTATAATACTAACGTCATGTGAATGCCGGATAGACCTACTTTCATTTAGGATGAGGTTGTTGCGGGTTCGAATCCCGCCGGGCAGAATACTTATAACTGCCTGTAGCTCAGTCGGTAGAGCACCGTAGTTTATCGCCCTTTTTATCACATGACATTTTGAAATACGGGCGTGAATGCAGACGGGTTTACAATTTGCTAATAGTCGTAACTCGTCGCCTTTTTATCACGCCTTTTTTACGTAAGAAGGAGTTCCCATGCCTAACCCGAATATCTTCCCGCCCGCTCCGAAGGGTGAGTCAGCACCGCAAGCGGATGCCATGAACGAAGCCGGAGGAAAGGCATATCGTCTCAGTGACAAAGCCGCGCTGGCGACTTATTGCTGTACCGGTACTATCAACGACACGTACTACGCCAATGCCGAAACCCAGTTGCAAAATGTACTGCAACTGTGCCAAGTTGTACCGCCGGAGTTTATCGCCAAGTGCGCCGTCTATGCACGCACTAAAGGATTCATGAAAGACCTGCCGTGCATATTGATGGCGGTCTTGCTGACGCAGAACGGCACACTGTTCGAGAAAGTATTTCCGAAGGTTATCGACAATATCAAGATGCTGCGTTCCTTCACGCAAATCCTGCGCAGCGGTGTTCTCGGTCGGAAATCATTCGGTTCAGTCGCAGCCCGCTGTGCGCGGCAGTGGTTTGACCGCTGGCAGGATGCAAACGCTTTGTTCAATTCTTCCGTCGGAAACAATCCGTCCATCGGCGACATTATCCGGTTAACTCACCCGAAGCCGAAAAATGATGAGTTCAAAGCCCTGTTCGCTTATTTCTGCGGCTTTCCCTACGATGCGGAGAAGTTGCCGGACAAGGTTCAGCGGTACGAATTATTGAAAAAGAATTACGCCGATGGAATCGAATGGGACGAATTGCCGGACATCAATTTTCAGTATTTGACTTCCGTTCAGTTGACACCGCGAAACTGGGAGGACATTGCCCGAAATGCTTCGTGGCAGACGACGAGAATGAATCTCAATGCTTATTCCAAGCACGGAGTATTTATAGTACAGGAGTTGACCGGCATCATTGCTGAACGCCTCCGAGATAGAGCGGAGATTGCCAAGAGCAAGGTCTTTCCGTATCAACTTTTGATGGCGTACAAGATGACTTCTGAACTTCCGCATAGTGTTCGGGAAGCATTGCAGGACGCAATGGAAATCTCAACGGAAAATGTACCGGCAATAACCGGAAAGGTCATCGTTGCAGTCGATTCGTCCGGTTCGATGAGCAGTTCTATCACGGGGCATCGCGGCAGAGCAGCGAGTACGGTGAGGTGCAGTGATGTTGCCGGACTTGTTGGAGCGGCAATCAAACGCAAGAATCCCGATGCGGTCATCATTGCATTTGATACCAATGCAGCGATTTTGAATGTCAACCCGCGTGACTCTGTAATGACTATGGCACAGCAGATGTCGAGAGCAGGCGGCGGCACCGATGTCGGCTGTGCAATTCGCTTGTGCAATGAACGGAAAGTCAAAGGGGATTTACTTGTCATCGTATCAGATAACGAATCGTGGTTTGACGGCAGCTGTTCCCGTTGCGGTCACGGCACCGGCGCGATGCAAGAGTGGAATACTTTCAAAAAGAACAATCCGGGAGCAAAGTGCGTGTGCATTGACATTCAACCGTATGCGACGACGCAACTTCGTGAGTCACCGAGTACGATAAATGTTGCCGGTTTTTCGGACGAGATTTTCAACCTGCTTGCCGAAGTTGCCAGCGGTGCCGGTGAGGATACTTTCGTGAAAACGATTGAAGCGATTGAGGTTTAGGGAACGGCGGGTTATCAACGGCGGGTTATCACCCGCCGCTCGTATTGAAGCCGTATTAAATTATCCGGCGTTGACTCTTAGTGTTCTGACGGCTTCCTCTTCGCAGTTGTTTTCATCTTCCTCAACAAGACGAATCGAACGTGCTGTACCGGAACGGCGTTCACTAACAATACCCCGTTTCGTTCCAAGCAAAAACTGCGTCATCTCCGCTGCGGGTCCGATTGAATACTCCGCCTGCATCTTGTCGATAATCTGCTGCCAAGTTAGTCCGCCGCGGTACAAAATCCGATAGACGGTCTTGAGCGTTTTGATTTCCTCAACAGTGCGTCCGCCGCGCCGCAAGCCGACGAGATTCAAACCGACAATCCGGCTTGTTAAACCGTCCACCGTAACAAAAGGAGGAACGTCCCGAACAATATGCGCTTGTCCTCCGACCATTGCCAGTGAACCCACGCGGCACATCTGATGCACCGCCGCTGCACCACCGAGATTTGCCCGGTTACCGATTTGAACATGTCCGCCAAGCATAACATTGTTGACAAGAACGACATTGTTGCCGACGCAGCAATCGTGGGCGACATGAGCATTGACCATCAAATAATTTTCATTGCCGATGACTGTTGCGCTTGCCGCTTTCATTGCACGGTGAATCGTAACGTTTTCACGGAAGACATTGCCGTCTCCGATAACAATATGTCCATACGGCGGCAGTGCCGTTGTATGCTGCGGCGGACCGCCGATGACGGTACCGGAATAAAACGCATTACCTTCGCCGATAATCGTTCCTTTCCGAATTATAACGTGGGACTCAAGGCGGCACTTATCACCGATGACAACATCGTCTTCGATGATGCAGAACGGAGCGATTTCGACATTGTTTCCGATGCGGGCTTTCGGGCTTATTATAGAGCGTGATTCTATGCTCATTGAAAACTTTCTGATGAAAGGGTTGTTTCAAATACGGACTTGCGGATAATATAAAAAAAATTGCTATGATGCAAGAGCAGTTTTTTATTCCATTAACAAGCGTGTCACTTCGGCATGATGAACGTCATTCGGCTTGGAATAACCGCGATTTTCATCGGTAGAACAAGCACCGGCAAAGAACAACGAGCGGAAATCTGCGATTTCCGCTTCACCGAAAGACGTTTTTCTTTGTTCACTGAAAAAAACGTTTTTTCGTGAAAGCGGGAAACAATAGTTTCCCGCTCGTGATACCCATCGTACAGGACCTGTACCGGCTAAATAATTGCTCTTGCATCAAACGGCGGAATTTTCTATTATCCGCAATCTTTTGATGTCCCTTGTTTTACGATTAAATTACAATGCGTTTATTATCGGTGTTTGCGTTATTGGGTATCCTTTCCGTTTGCTTGTTGTCCGGCTGTAGAGGAACACAGGCAAGAGTTATGCACGGCTTCGAACAGGACAAAGTCGGAAGCAATGCCGCCGGTGCCGAAGTGTATAACCCGATTGTTCGGGAAACAGTCGGCAAACTTCTCGCCCGCGCCGCTGCCGAACCGTCGATTCAACAGGTAATGTACACTGACGGTACTATGGGACCTGCCCGCCGCAAGGTCTGCTTTGTCGGGTTGGAAAACGCCGGTATCGAAGAAGTTGCGGATTTCAAGGAACACATCAAGACGGCAATTTCGGAGAAAATCACGGAGTCGCCGCAGTTTGAAGTGGTTAGCGACCGCGCTGTCCGTGCCGGTTTGCAAACGCTCGGCTTGCGTCCTGATGACCTTTTCATGGAAGAGAACATGAAAATGTTTATCAGCGCAATGGGACGCGGCGGAACGCCTGTCGATTATCTTTTGTTTGCGAAGATTACTACCGGCACGACTATCGACAACAAAGATATGCAGCGGGACTATAAACTTTCGCTGGAACTCGTCAATACGCAAACGTATTCGCAAATCATTGAATCCATGCCGATGCGTAAGGAATACAATAACTCCGTGAAAGGCAAGTTCAAGAATTGGTTTAAAAAATAAGCCCGCCGTTTATAACGGCTGGGTTAAACAAACTGGGCTAAACAAACAGCACGCCAGCATAACCGACTACGCGGCTTGAATCGCCGGACTCCTCCGCGCTGGTGGTGTATCCGATTTCCGTCATTTCGTTAAGTTCTCCAAGCAAGTGCAGCGTTTCCAGCACGAAAGTCATCGGCGCAGCACCGCACATCGAAATTTGATTCGCCAGCACCGTTGTCAAAAAATGCTGCGGGTTCTTCGTTTTAACCGCCTCATGCAAAGCGTCCAGCGCAATGCGGTCTAACTTGCGTCCGACATTGTCCGAAGCAAAATGATTCATATCCGACGAAACCAGCAGCAGCGGCAATTCGATTTTCTGTCCCAATTTTTTCTCCGCTTCCTCGCCGAGCAACTTCAAGAAGTCGGCGAACTGCGCCGCTCCCTGCTGAATCACACTCCAAGGAGTGTGCGCCATCGTTATTCCGATTATCTGTGTTTTCGGCGATAACCGATGCAAAATCGGCAAAAGCACTTCAACAGCGTGTTCTTCCCGATGCGGCTCGGCATCAAACTCGAACATATCAACCGCATTGACGAGGTGTTCCGCTAACTGCAAATCGGATTCCATCGTTCTTCCCGGCAGTTGCCAAACACGATTCGGTGCGACCGCCCAATCCGCACCGCCGCGCCGATGTTTCGGAGCGAAAATAATCACAACCGGCGGAAACGCAACCTGCCCCAATGTTTGCGTTGCCAACTTGCCGGAATACCGCCAGCCAGCATGAGGAGCCATTACTGCCTTGCAGCGTTTTTTTGGAATTGTATCCAGTCCCTTCGTCAACACTTCTGCCGAAAACGCAGCGGCGGACATTCTGTCCAATTCGTAGTCAACGGTCTTGGCATCCGCCGGATAAAACGTACCGGCAACGACTGCTGGTCGGACTGCTTCTGCTCTTGTCGGCGGTGAAACCGATTGCAAGGTTAATTCTGATGCCGTTGAAATCGTTTCAAACGAAAGAATTTCTCCGAGAGTCGAGTCCTCCAGTACTATCACTCCGAGCAGTTCGTTCAGGATATTTCTTGCGGTTTGATTCGGAGCAAAGCGGATTGCCCAGCCCTGCGGACCGGAAAGCATAATACTTCGCCTTGCCGTCTCGATACCGCTTATGTCGTGCCGGTTCACGTTTCCATGAATTGCGGGGTCGTAGAAAATCGTCAGATTAAGAACCATTTCGCCGAGTTCCGATTTCGTGATTCCGAACCGGACAAGTTGCTGTCCTAAAACCTTCAGCAATTCAAGAACCGCCTGCTGCAATGGAACATCGGGGCGGGACGAAATCTTTGAAATGACCAGCGGCTGCCGGTCGGGAAGATGAAACGACAATGAAACGCCGGAAACATTGCTGTCGTAAAGACCAGTGAAATAGCGGACTTGTCCGAGTCCTTCGGTCATTCCGATGAACATAGTCAATGCTGCATCCCGCAACTGCATTGTCTCGGCTAAAGTTGGACCCGGTAATTGCGAAGAAAAGCCGCGATTAAATTTTGCTGCGAAAATTATTTCTTTGGCGGCTTTTTGTCCGATGTTTTCGGTTGCGGAGAAGGGTCCCCGTATAGAGCGTCCTTCAAAACGGTGGAGCAGCGAGGAATCGTCAAGCCAGGCGTTGGACGGCAAGCCCGCTTTTCGGCAAACGGCTGTCAGGAATTGTTCGGCGTTCATTTCGTGTTCAATAGCAACGCCGGGCAGCAGCAGTCCTCTGTTTCCGCCGCGTGAAATTTGAATACCGTGTCTTCCGATTTCAACGGCGTTGATACGTTCTTTGCCGCGGAGAGCGACACGTTCCATTCCCCAGAGCAGCCAGATTTCCAGTTCTAATTCGAACAGTTCGGCACTGCGCAGCGGCGGGAAGCGCGGGTCGTCTTTTGCGGCGTGAACTGCGGCTTGGTCGACAGCATTTCCAAGCAGAATTTGGTCGGACATGGTTCCCATACAACTGCGGAGTTGTCCGTCATTTTTCAGGGAGACGAAAGCACCGAGCAGCGGAATGTCTGCAATTTCCGGCATTTGTTCGGAGATTTTGGGTCCTGCCGTTCCGGTAACGATGGAGGCAAGCCGTCGTCCAACGGCGTGAAATAGTGCGATTTGCTGGTTTTCAGAAAGATAGGGTTCTTGTACCATAAAATTTACCCCCGCACTTAAAGTGCGGGGCTAAACAAAGTGAGACTAAACTATTTACTCCAGTTGCCGATGTCGTCATCGTCGCCGTCTATTCCGTTGGGACCGAAAGACCAAACGTCGTATCCATCGCGGGAACGCTGCCCCGGTGCTGTGTACTGGTAAGGGTTACCCCAAGGGTCTTCCGTTCTTGCGCTGTCCTTCAGATACGGACCGCTCCACTTTGAAGGGTCAGGCAAGTCGCCGGGGGCTTCCATCAAAGCATTTAATCCCTGTTCCGGTGTCGGAAATCTTCCAACATGCGCACTGTAAAGGTCCAAAGCACTTGCCAATGCCCTAATGTATGCTTGCGTGCTATCAATGTTTGCCCGCTCCCTTGCATTGAGGACAGCAACGACACCTACTGCGGCAATCGAAAGAAGTATGAATAAAACTATCATCACTTCCACCAGCGTAAAACCGCCGCGGTGCGAATTGCCCTTGCGAAAATTGTTCCTGCGAAAATTATTTTTGTAAAACCGTGAGTTTGTTTTCATTGCTGCCATCCTGGTTATTAGGGTAAAATTGTGCAAGTAATTTTAACGGAAAGAAAGAAAATGTAAAGCGGAATGACCGCTCCACGTGTTTAACCCCGTTTGCGGCGAATTGTTTCGGAGCAGCAGATTTTTTCTTTTGCTATGCATATGACAGGTAGGGGTTGAGTTTGTCATATACAGTTTGTAGAATAGGAGTTGTTGGTAACTATTTTGCAAATGCGGCATCAGATTGTATCTGTGTCAAAACAAAGTAAATATACAAGATTAGAAATCCTGCGTTAATAGAAGAAACACGTATGCCGAAAGAAGTCCGTACCCGTTTTGCCCCTAGTCCTACGGGGTATCTGCACATCGGCGGTGTCCGCACCGCTCTGTACAATTATCTGTTTGCCAAGAAACACGGCGGACAGTTTATCCTGCGCATCGACGATACCGACCAGCAGCGGAATCTTGACGATGCATTGCAGCCGATTCTCGACGGACTTCAATGGCTCGGTATCGATTGGGACGAAGGTACTGTTATATGCGAGGACGGTTGTAGTTACAACGAGTATTTCCAATCGCTGCGCAGCGATAAGTACCAAGCGGCAGTTGACAAACTTCTCAAGCGCGGGTTTGCCTATCGGGACTTTGCCAAGACAGAGGAAATTCAAGCGGAACGGGAACAAGCGATTGCGGAAAAGCGGACTTTCACTTACAGCCGAAAGTGGGCTGCCGAAACAGATGAACAGGCGGAAAAGTTCGCCGATGAAGGGCGGCAAAGCGTTGTCCGATTGAAGATGCCGAGGGAAGGCAAGTTGGTGATACATGACCTTATTCGCGGCAATGTCGAGTTTGCATGGGCGGACGAACAAGACCATGTTATCCAGCGGGCAGACGGGTCATTCATTTATCATCTTGCCAACGTGGTGGACGATGAGGACTTTCGGATTTCCCATGTCATTCGGGCGGAAGAACATCTTTCGAACACGCCGCGCCAGATTTTCATGATTCAATCGCTCGGCTATTCATTGCCGGAATATGCTCATCTTCCTTTCGTTGCCGAGCCGGGAAGCAAGACAAAGTTGAGCAAACGTAAACTCGATAAGTACTTGAAAAATAAGGAGTTTGCGAAACTGTTTGAACACGGCAAGAGCATTGCGGAACGTCTCGGCATGGAAGTCAATGCCGATGGCTTCAATCCAGTGATTGTCGATTTTTATCAGACGGTTGGTTATTTGCCGGAGGCAATCGTCAATGCGATGGCGTTGGTCGGCTGGGCATTGGATGACAAGACAGAATTTTTTCTGATGAAAGACCTTATCGAACATTTTTCGCTGGAAGGAGTTACGAAAGGTGCGGCATCATTCGACCCCGCTAAACTCTTTGCGTTTCAGGAAAAACATTTTGTTGCCATGCCGGTTGAAAAGAAGGATGTTCTATGCAAACCGTTCCTCTGCAAATGTTTGGATAGAATGGATAATCTTCATTTATTTTGTTTTAACAGCGGAGAAACGGACTGGGACGATACTAACATAAACGATTTGGGTGTTGATTTATTCGGCGGTATGGACATGAGCAAATGTTATGTTCCTAACCGGTCGCTGCGTCAAAAACTTATCGAGTACGCCGGAGATAGAATCAAGACAGCGGGCGATATTCTCGACTTCGTTGATTTTTTCTATCCCGACGATGACTTGCCGTATAATGAAGCGGATGTTGCGAAACGTCTCACGGCAGAATCACTGCCGCTGCTAAAAGAGTTCACACTTCGATTAGCGCAAACGGATGATTACACGCACCAAAATTTAGAAGCGTTGATGCAGAATTTCCTTGACGAGAAACAGATTAAGGCAAATCAAATCATTCACGCTTTGCGCGTTGCCGTTACCGGCAAGAGTACCGGTCTGGGTATGTTCGAGACGCTGGAAATTCTCGGCAAAGAACGAGTGTTGCGGCGGATTGAAAGAGCGTTAACGCTACATTGATACCGCCGCTTGTCTTTTGGCAGTTATGTGATATAATCTTTTTGTTCATAAGATTGATTTTCCACAAAACTTACAATGAGACCGCTATGCTGCGCTTATCCGAAATTCAAAAAGAAATACTCCGCATCAAAAACGAAAAAGACGTTTGTATTCTGGCGCACAGTTATCAGACGCATGACATTCTCGAAATCGCTGACTTTACCGGCGACTCGTACCAGTTGAGCGTTCAGGCGGCAAATACTTCGCAACAAACCGTGATAATGTGCGGCGTGCGGTTCATGGCGGAAACGGTAAAGATTCTGTCGCCGGATAAGACCGTTTATCTTGCGCATCAGGCGGCGGGTTGTCCAATGGCGGAACTGCTTAATCGGCAAGCACTTATGGAAGTGAAAAAGCAGTATCCCGACTACACGGTTGTCTGCTATATCAACACCGCCGCTGAATTGAAAACGGTCTGCGATGTCTGCGTGACTTCATCATCGGCTGTCGATATTGTCCGCAAAATCGAAAATAAAAATATCTTGTTCATTCCCGACAGTAATCTTGGCGATTTTGTTGCAAAACAAGTACCGGAAAAAAATATCAAAACGATTTCCGGCGGCTGTCCGATTCACTTTGCCGTCACTGCTGACGAAGTGCGGGAAGCACGCCGGCAATATCCCGAAGGATTGGTTCTCGTTCATCCCGAATGTGTACCGGAAGTTGTCGAGTTAGCGGACTTCATCGGTTCAACATCGGCAATAATGGAGTTTGCGAAAAAGTCCGACAAGAGGGAATTCATCATCGGAACGGAGATGAGCATCGCCCAGCATTTGCAGTATCAATGTCCGAATAAGCGGTTTCATTGTCTTTCCAAGAAATTGCTTTGTCCTGATATGAAGTTGACAACTCTTATTGATGTACTGAATTGTTTGAACGGCGAAGGCGGCGAGGAGATTAAACTCGATGCCGAAGTTATCACCGCCGCAAGGGGCTGCATTGATAAAATGCTCGAATTGGGGTAATAACGGCAGGTTATCACCCGCCGCTCGTATTATTACCCGCCGCTCGTATTTTTCAATATTCCCGTTCTATTACTCAACAGCACCGCAAGCCAGCGGGTCGAAGGAATGTTCTGCAAAGCAATTTTCAATACCATCGTCAGCGGTGCGGAAAGGAACATTCCGATGGGGCCGAGCAGCCAGCCCCAAAAGACCAACGAAATCAATACCACCAGCGAGGAGATTCCTAATCCTTCGCCGAGATAGCGAGGTTCAACACCATAGCCGAAGACCGTGTTGACTATCGTGAGCCAAACCGTTGCCGCAACGGCTGTTCCAACGCCTTGGTCAACCAGCGCAAGAAGCACCGGCGGAATGCAGGCAATAAACTGTCCGATGTTCGGAATGTAATTGAGAAAGAACAACAGGATTCCCCAAAGCAGCGGGTATTCGACTCCAAGAAACCAAAGACCGGCTGACGCTGCTGCCCCCGTCAAAAAACTAACTATCGTTTTAATTTTCGTGTAATTCCAAGTATCGGCAGCGATTTTATCGAAATACTCGTTGGATAAATCCTGATTGTGAAACGCCTCTTTCACCTTTTCCGGCAACTGCGCCGCTTCGAGCAGCATAAATATCACCAGAATCGCAACCAGAAAAAAGAGAGTCATGAAATTCAGCAGTGAGGCAACGGCAGAATTAACAAACTTCACCATTGTTTCCATTGAAACGATGTCCAGAATCGAAAAGTTGCTTTCCTTCTTTGCAGATTCCGGTTTGGATTCCTGCGCGGGTTTATATTCCGGCGGCGGGATTTCTTCCGTTTCCTGCGCTGGTTCCAAAATATCCGGCAGTGTCGGAATACCAATATCGGCTATGCTGAAAGTATCGGCAAGCGAGTTAATCCGCGCGTCAATTTCGTTGATGTAGACGGTCATTTTCTTTTGGTATTCCGGCAGTTTCTCCGCAAATTTGGAGAGCGAGCCGGTGAAAACGCTTGCCATCATTATGCCGAAGATAAAGACGAGAGCCGAGAGCGTGAAAACGGCAACGGAGTCGGAGACCCCTTTGCGTTTGAGCCAGCGCAGCGGCGGCATCAAGACCATTGCAAAGAAGACCGCAAGCAGGAAAGGAGCGACCAATGACTGCGCCGCTTTCAGACCGGCAAGAATCACGATAACCATTGCCGTAGTGGTGAGAAATCTGGACATATAACCGCCGTAGTAACGTTATAAAACGAAAAACGAAACGGCGGACTATACAAAAAACCGGCGTTTTAGGAAAGAGCGTTTTTAGCGCAGGATTTCTAATTCTGCGCAATCTACTCAACTGTTGTTGTTTCTTCAGTCGTTTCAGGAATCGTTATCGACACCGGTATCATTACAATCAACGAATATATCACCGGTTCACGCTCTTCGGTATTACTGAACGTCAATGTCGATAATAATGAAGCACCGATTCTCGGTCGGCGGATGCCCAGCGTGATTCGCACCGCCGAAGGCAAATATCCCATCTCGTCCATGTCCCAATAATCAATCCAGTCGCCGCTAGTGCCTTCCTGCCCTGCTTGCGGGTCAAAATATGCAAACTCTATAAACTCAACCTCCGGCGCAAGCGGTTCATCATATTGCTCATACTCCGTCTCTTTTCCTTCATTGACGGCATACTGCGACACTAACCGGTCAAGAGAACGCCGAAACAAACCGTATCGCGGCATTGATGAATCTAAATTGCGTCCCAGCGAACCGAGCATCCGTTCCGGTTCGTATCTTGGGTCATCAATGGAAATTGTTCCCGTCTCCTCACCGAGATAATACAACACCGTTTTAGAAGGACTCAAGCGGTCAACCATATCGCTGCCGCTGACCACTTGCCGGGACCCAAACATTTCGCCGCGCGGCAACTTCGCCGTATCAATTTGCAGCCACTCGATGTTGCCGTAAATACCGGGCTTTGTACCGTACACTTCCGATAAATCCGATGCCTCCATATCTTCTGCCGTAGTGCCTTCTTCTCCTGCTGCTGTACTTAATTCTGTGCCGGAAAAACCAAGCAAGGGTGAAAGTGCTTCGGTATCGACTTCCAGTTGCTCTTCACGCAAAGCGGAAAAGACATTGCGGATGTCGCTTGCGATTTTATCTAAGACCGCTTGAACGAGCCGCGTTTCCTCAACTTCGGTACGGCTTATCGAAGTATTTCGCAGATAAATGTCGATAGAGATTCCGACCAAGCCGATGACGACAGTCATCAGCCCTAATGCGATAAGCATCTCGAGCAGGATAAGACCCTTTCGGACAATGTTTCTACTCTTTCGGTTCACCTGCGGAGAGAACCACTTGAGCAGGTCGGACAACGCGGTCATATAATTTGAAACCCGTTTGTGTTTCGTTGATGACGATATTTACCGGAAACTCTGCATTAGGAATTTGCGCTATTGACTGATGAAAGTTCGGGTCAAACGGCTGATGCAGTGTTTCAATTTTTTCGCAGTTGAATCTGGAAAGAACATCGAGCAACTGTTGATGTACGAGTTGTACGCCCTCCATCAATGTTTCAATGCTGTGGGTTTTCTGCACTGCTTCGAGTGCTCTTCCGATGTTGTCCCAAACGTCGAGGATTTCCCGCATCAGGTCGATGTTGGCATATTTTCTTTCTTCCGCCATTTGCCGATTAGTGCGCCGGCGGAAATTTTCCAAGTCCGCCAAAGCCCGAAGCGAGCGGTCTTTTGCTTGTTCTAATTCGAGACGCAACTGTTCCGTTTCGGAGAGTTCGGTTATGTCGGCGTTCTCTTCCGATTGTTCGTCAACGGTATCTTCTATTTCTTCGTCTGGATTCATAATACTTGAATTCGTTAGCGGCAGAAAAATTATATCTGTCGTCCATATTTTAATATAGTTTTTGAAAAAATGGTAGCCCCCATGTGCCGGATTGAAAATAAACCGCATCTATGATACACTTAAAATATATTTTACAACATTATTACCTGAAAACAACCAAAGTGCAATGGACAGCGTACTCATTATCGGAGCAGGCGGAGTCGGACGCGTCGCTGCGTTCAAATGCGCTCAACATCCCGAAATTTTCAAACATATCACCTTCGCCAGCAGAACTAAATCGAAATGTGATGCCATCGCTGCCGACATCAAAACGAAATTGAACCGCGGCGGTATAAATACGGCAAAGATTGATGCCGACAAGGTCCCGGAACTCACTGCTCTAATCAAAGACGTTAAACCGAATCTCGTCATTAACGTTGCACTGCCGTATCAGGATTTAACGATAATGGACGCTTGTCTTGAGACCGGTACACATTATCTCGATACGGCAAATTATGAACATCCCGACACTGCCAAATTTTGTTATGCGCCGCAATGGGCATATCACGACAGATTTGAAAAAGCCGGTATTCTTGCACTGCTCGGCAGCGGATTCGACCCCGGACAGACCAATGTTTATACGGCTTATCTCCGTAAACATTATTTCAAGAAAATGGATACAGTCGATATTCTCGACTGCAATGCGGGCGACCACGGTTATCCTTTCGCAACGAATTTCAATCCCGAAATCAATATCCGCGAGGTCTCCGCAAAAGGACGCTATTACGAAAACGGACAATGGATTGAGACCGAGCCGCTCTCCGTTAAGAAAGTTTTCGATTTTCCGGAGGTCGGTGAAAAAGATATGTATCTGCTCTATCACGAGGAAATGGAATCGCTGGTGAAACACTTTCCCGAAGTGAAGCGGATGCGGTTTTGGATGACTTTCGGACAATCGTATCTAACTCATTTGAAGGTGCTTGAGAACGTCGGAATGACGCGGATAGACCCCGTTGAATACGAGGGGCATAAAATTATACCGCTGCAATTTTTGAAGAAACTGCTGCCCGACCCTGCTTCGCTGGGACCGCGTACAAAGGGCAAAACCAACATCGGAGTGTGGGTAACCGGTTTAGCGTCTGATTCTGCGAATCAGCCGCTAAACGCTCATATCTACAATGTTTGCGTTCACGAGGAATGTTTTGCGGAAGTCGGTGCGCAAGCGGTCAGTTATACGACCGGTGTGCCGGCAGCATTGGGAGCGAAAATGATTTTATCCGAACAATGGAAAGGCAGCGGCGTTTTCAACATGGAACAGTTTGACCCCGACCCGTTTATGAACGAAATCGGTGCTTGGGGACTGCCTTGGGTAATTACGTTTCCAGACGGCAACATTTAACGGCATATCGTTTAGCCGCCGTCTCTAAGACGGCGGTTTTTGCAAGATTTTTTACGAAAGGTTTCCAATGAAAACATCTCCTCCGTTTTACCTTTTTTTCTGCGTCCTTTTCTGTTTCATTGCGTTTTTTAACGGGACGCTCTTTGCGGCACCCGACGGAAACGAAATGCTAGTCGACGGCAAATCGCTGCCTAAACTCGATTTATTTCTTTGCATCGGACAGTCCAATATGGCAGGGCGCGGCGTGATGGACAAAGGAAAAGGCGATTTAGAACCGATTCCAAATGTCTATCTTTTCACAGAAGACGGTAAATGGGAACCGGCACGAAATCCCCTGAACAGATATTCCAATATCCGAAAAGAGATGTCTATGCAGCAGATAAGTCCGGCATACGGTTTTGCCCTG